>NZ_DATCTU010000047.1 GCF_036567765.1 Pseudobacteroides sp. | reverse complement strand
TAAATAGTTGGAATATGCAATCTTAATATTCCTTATTTTAGAATAACACTTTTTTTCTACACCCTTATAATCAAGCTCCGGTATAAAAATTTTGCTTACTCTGTTAACTGCATTATTTCCGCCGATTATAACAATATTTTTTCCATCATAAGATAGCGTGTATCCATTTTCAGACGTCAATTTATAAACATTTTCAAGATACGCCCTAGGTATCTTATCAATACCATCCTTAACTGCTTGTATCTGCATTGTTGTAAACTTCTTTATTTTTGCTAAGTACACGTATCTAAATCCATTCCTGCTTCTCTCCAACGAAGATTAACGGACTTGGACACATTAGAGTGTATTATTTAATACTGACTAAATGTTCAAATGGATTTTTTACATATCCGTCCATGTGCAGTCAAAAGCAAGTGCCATTGCATGTATTATTATCCATACAATGGCACTTTACAACTAATTATCCCCTTCTTACGGCTTTACATCTAAACGCTTTAATCAAAATTTCTTTAAAACGTTCAATGTCTTACAAGAAGAAGCAGATTTGATTTTTGCCGCATAGAACTGAGGACTCTCAGTATTATACATTTCAAAAACCTCTCCATTTACGAAGTTTATATGCTTCCTTAATTCTTCGATAATCATATTAATATCTGCCCTTGTAAGAAATTTTTCATTTAGTGTTAATATTATATGATTATGTTTTCCTATCGCATCTCTTGATATATAAGCATCATAGTCAAAAGCAGCTTGTGAAAATTTTTCGGGCAATGAATATAGTGATATAGAGGATATATCTTCTCCTGTATCTAGCGATTTTCTTAATCTTGATTCAGTTCTACTTAATTGCAGAATTTTCCCAGAGCTAAAACTTTTTCCGATTATTCCAATATAATTAGCTTTTATATCCAGAGTTCTATAGAGTTCTATAGAGCTTTCAAACCATGTTACCCATTTGCTATTATTTTTCTCAATATCACCATAAACAACAATTGATGTAGTGTTAAATGTACCCATAAAAATCCTCCCATCATGGTATGAATATAATATCTGCCTCTCCAGCTAAACTTCCTAATATCCTCCTGTTATCTTCCATTCTTGCCCTAAGTGCATTCACATCATCAGTTTTACTAGGAACTTCATATTGATCAATCTTGCCGTCAGCTCGTTTTACAAGCAAGTCTGGTCGGCGGTTTGGCTCAATCTTATTTAGGTCGGTTACGTTACTTAATCCTTTATTCAGCCAGATTTCTTCGGCATCGCTATGCTGGGCAAGATCAATTGCTTTATCGACCATAGTGTCCCAATGGCCAGCTGTTCCATTGTTATGTGGTACACTTGGTAAGGAAATTCGTTTTCCATTGATCTTGACGATTTTTCCGAGGTTCTCATTGATTAAAGTTTTAAAGCTTTTTCCTGTTGTCCTTACCAAATCGTCTAGACTAAAACCGCAACTATTGTGAACTAGCAGAGCATTTGCTCCTACAAAATAAGTGTGAAAATCTTCCACATTTAGGTTATAGATTTTTTCAGGTTCGTTCAACATCTCAACTCTTTTTTCAATAAGAGTTTTAAGTTCACCTTTGGAGTTAAGTATTTTATCTCCGACTTTCAAGTTCTCGGCAGCTTTCCACCATCCGCAGTCGGTAAAGAACAAGTGATTTGCAGTTGTTCTGATCTCTTCGTTATCAAGTTTCAGATGAACAAACTCGTATGTACTCTTGATGTAAACGTACTTGACCTTTTTGTAATCTATTGTGCCAGAATTTACATCTTTTGATAATACAAAGTCACCTTCTTTGATGGAATCAATACGCTTAAAGCCTGAAACCGTTGGTATAAGCGTATCTCCTGTGAAACAACCTGTAATAGAACAGGTAGCTTGTTCAGGTGTCAAATCACTTTTTGGAAGCTCTGCTTCTGTACCATTTCTTAATTTATACCAAATTCTCGTTCCAAGATCTTTTGTTTCTTCAACAATTTCAAATAAAGAATCAAGTTTAGTGTTCAAATATGTCTTTAATAGTTGTACACCTTCAGCTGCTACAGTCAACATCTTTGTCAAAGCATCTTTACTTGCTATAGCCTTATCCGCAACCTTAACACACACTTTTGATA
>NZ_DATCTU010000046.1 GCF_036567765.1 Pseudobacteroides sp. | reverse complement strand
AAGAAGCAATACTAAAGCCTTTGGAAAAATGAAGGTTGACATAGAATTAAATATACAAAATAACCTTTTTTGTCCTGCATCCAGCCTGTAAGTCACTGGGTATCCATGTTAAACCTGGTTTTACCTGTATTTCTTCGAAGTATCTCTAGAAACACTTCGGAGTCTTTCTCAAAAAAATGGGGGGATGGGTTTGTTCTGATCTCGCTCCAAAGCGGCTTTGACAGTCACTAGAAGTGACAAACAAGGGAACCGGAATAAAAATAGTTTTTTTTATTCCGGTTCCCTTGTTCCTGAAGTGTTTTTTCATTTATTTATGCTATGCCAGAACTGCCGACTTTAGCATATTGACTGTACAAAACTTGTTTTTACTGGAAGGTAATGTTTGCTGCCTGCGAAGCCCTTCTCTTTTTTGGGAGGATGGGGTTTTTTACCCTGAATCTCTCCAATGGTAGCCTCGATAGTCACAAAAAGTTGATAAACAAAGATATTGTGGCATAGTGTTCCGGCAATAATTCTACGCGTCAAGCTTTTAAAAAATTCGAAATTGCGGGGATTACAAAATCTGCATAAAACGGACGGTACACCCTTAAAAACTACCTTTGGAATTTATATTCATTTAGCCATTTTTTAAGTGCATCAAAATCTCTTAAACTTAATTCATACTGGATTGGATTTGCAAACTTAACTGCTTCTGATGTAAAGAAAGACGTTGACGCAATTATTGCCATCGTAGCTCGTTCTTGCATTTTTACTCCATACAATCCTCTAACAAGTTCTACTCCAACCGGATTATCTTCTGCATATCTTTTACATTCAATTATATACAAAATACTTCCGATTGAGTTATTCTTTGCTGCATAAATATCTTTTCCACCATCTCGTGTTTGTTTCGTAAGTGTTACATCAAAACCCTTACTTGCAAATATTTCGGCAATAACTTTTTCAAATAGCCTTGGATTAATTTCTCTTAAAAAGGATGGATTCTCTTTCAAGAATTTCATTAAATCTTCATTAACCTCTGAGACAATTATCCTGCTCTTAGGAAGAATAATGCTTTTTTCATTCATAAATATTTCAGAATATACTTCTCTAAGTGGCTCGTATTTTGTATAACCTTGTGCACCATGCTTATTAGAAAATGGATAACTTACATAACCTCTTGGTTTTCGCTCCCCCTTAGCTTTTTCTTCATTTTCTGCCATGTGGTGCGAACAAATAAATGGGCATGTATAATCTTGTTGATAGAACTCTTCATCGACAATTCTATAATAATCATATAAATAAACTTCGTATTCTGCTAAACGCTCACAACCATTGACACTGCATTTAGTTCCAATTTTAAATTCATAAACTTTATTACTCATATAACTTCCCCCCTTCAACTTGCTTCAAAGACCCACTCAAATCAATCCGCACAAGGATATTATAACATTTGTATCCAATAATTCCTACTTTGCTCTAAAGCGATAATTAGGCAAAAGTTTTTACAAGTGAAAAAGAGAGATTCGACGATGAAGAAAAAAGCAAAGCAGTCAGTTCTGCTTGACCTATAACCTATATATCTCTATCGGAATACAGGTTATAGGTGTATCAGGTCTTCTGATATTCTCTGCTGGTTTCCAGAAATAATATAAGAATATTTATTTGATACAGGAAACATTTGAAAAAAACAAGAATGAAAAAGAGAGCAGAATTTTGGTCTGCTCCCATAAAGGTTTAATGCTAATTGTGAAGTTCAATCCTAAATTTGGGTTCAACCTCAAGTAATTCACATTGAAATATGTATGATGCCATCCCATCATCATCATATAAACATCTTGTTTGCTCTATTTCTATGGTATCCCATTTATCTTTATTTTTACCCAATTGCATATCCACCTTTGAAGCAACTATTTTTAGGATATTGTTAATACTCCACGTATAAATCAATGGCTGTATATCTTTTTCTTTATGATGATATTCAAAATATTGAAACATGTCAATGTCAATGTGACCTTTTCCTTCAATAAAATCACCAACTTTAACGTTTCCATTATATTGCTTTATTAATTCAGGAAAAGCATAAGCCATAAACTTACCAAAGTCAACCACCCAAACATTATTGTTCAAATATACTATTTTGCCTGTAACAGCATAATCGTTTAGTTGCATGTGTCTGGTTTTAATATATTTTTTTTCAGAAGAAAAAGTACATTCTGTAGGCCAAAAACACAATGCAAACTGAGCCTTTTGAGCTTTTTTAAAATTTCCATAAGCTTGTTTGAGATAGCCGGACTCTACTCCAATGTTATACACATTCTCACACCTTCCTATATTGTTGGATATCCTGTTATTATATTAAAGCCAGTTGGTGAAGTTGCGTCCTTAACAAGAAATAATTCGGATTTTGTTAATTTGCTAGCATCAACAACAGTGCTAGTACCCTTATATACACCATTTCCTAAACTGTATCCATTATCAAATGTAATGGTAATAATATTTTTATCTGACTCAAGCCACTGTTTTATTATAGTTGCATTACCTCTCAAGTTTTCTCTAATTGCCTGAATTGCTGTACTTTGATTAGTAAATGCCGATGCTAAGTCACCGCAATTTGGGTCAGTTAAGGCTCTGTTAACTAAATCATTTATTGTTTTTCCTACATGCCTATCTAATAAGTGTGCACTGCTAGACCTTGTAATTAAATCATAAATCTCACCATCTGTAGCCTTTAAGATTTTGTTCATTATTTGGGTCATGGCTTCAGTACAGTCATTATGAACAAGTAATCCGTTTGTACCGACAAAGTATGTATGATAGTCTGCAACATTTAGGTTGTAAATTCTCTCTGGCTCGTTCAACGCCTCAATACTCTTTCCAATTAGAGTCTTAAGCTCGCCTTTGGAATTAAGTATCTTATCTCCAACTTTCAAGTTTTCGGCAGCTTTCCACCATCCGCTGTCGGTAAAGAATAAGTGATTTGCAGTTGTTCTTATTTCTTCGTTATCAAGTTTCAGATGAACAAACTCGTATGTACTCTTGATGTAAACGTACTTGACCTCTTTGTAATCTATTGTACCAGAATTTACATCTTTTGATAATACAAAGTCACCTTCTTTGATGGAATCAATACGCTTAAGCCCTGAAACCGTTGGTACAAGAGTATCACCAGAAAAGCATTGAGTACCAACACACCTTAGAACATCTTCAGCCATTTCTCCGGTCATTTTTTTCTCAACCATTAATTCTGCTTTCAACTGAGCTCTTGAGAAATTAAATACTTTACCATCATTTCTGGTAAATATCATCAAGTCATTCTTGCTAATTACCGACTTTACTACTTCAAATATTTGTTCATTATTAGGTCTAAGTAGATTTTTTATTCCTAATGCACCTTTTACTAAAGTCTCTGTTGTTGCTTTTATAAATCCAGTTTTTTTAATCCTTATTGCTTTTCCACTTATAACTGGTAAGAATACACACACTGCTGTAAATACTTGTTCGCCAGGGGATAATTTATCTCCTGTAATTAAATCCACACCTGTTATTGCTTCCTGTATATCCTTTACATCACTTGTGCCTGGTAAAACGCTGAGTGTCATAGATACAATATTTGCTGCATTTACCTTTCCTTTAGCAATTCTTGATGCATCTATGCATAATTGCAAGCTATTATCTTTTCGACGTACTGAATAAATATTATAATATCCTAGGTATTGAGCCAACTGAATGACATTTACAGCAACTTTGTTTTTTACATACGGATCTGGAAGACGATAGAAATTAATACCATATACAGGTTTATTGCGAGCATCTAAAACTTTTGGGGTAATTATGGGGTTAGTTTGATTGTCGCCAGTTTCAAAATACAATTTTGTTAATACAGAATCCACATTATAGAACTGAACAACACGTGTAGTGTTAGGTACTTGTTCTGGAGACCCTATTGAACCGTTAAAACATTTTGCTAATTCATCTATATCTGCATAAGGTTCAAAAAAACCTGTGTCTGAACAAACAGTAGTCATAGTCTTAAGTTCAATAGGATCAGACCAACTTAATCGATCTCCATCAATTTTTCCTGGACATATTAGTACACTACTCACCTTATCAGATGCAAATTGAACTTTTTCATTTAAGTATTTAGTAGCAGCTCTCTCAATATCCTTAATTTTGGCATAGCACTTATTCTCTGGAATAACGCCTGAATCTGAGAAGTATAAGTCATCAATTTCTAATTCAATACTGGGAGCATATTGAAATTCTCTATAGTAAAGTTTAGGAACTCGGCCTAACATTTTAAACTCAAAAATTCCATTAAAGCTAGGTGTAAAACATTTAGTCAAGTATTCTCTAACACGGACTCCTCTCTCTTTAAGCCAAGTACCACCTTGAGTCTCTGCAATTTTTCTCAAGTGGTTATACTTTGTAAGTTCTTTTGCTGTAAGATCATCAACTTCTTCTCCTGTTGCTCCTAGATTCCCCATAAAAATTTCTTTAAATTGTCTTATTGCTTCAACAGTATTCCTATTATAACACCCTGTAACCCCTAGTTCCTCAATAATTGCACCGTTAGGGCCATATCCCTTCAAGACTTTACCGCACCCAAGCTGTCTCAAAACTAATTGTATTTTTCCAATATTCCCGCTGCCAACACCGGCTGAATCATATGTATATTGATCATGTACTAACTTATCTGCCTGATAACTAACTGCAATAATTTTATAATCCAATTCCATTTGAGTATTTTCTGGTGAGTTTGAATTACTTGAAGCACTTTCTATACCAAGATGATTAATAAAAACATCGAAATTTACAATAACTTTTCTGTTAAATGGATCAATCCTATATAGATTACTATCAAATATTGCTATATGCTGTGTATCTATAGCTACTTTGTATTTATCTTGTTGTTCAACGCTTATTGTACCCTGACATTCTTTCACCAGATCTTCTAAATATGCATCTTTTCCAGTTAATGGTGTTTTTACAGAATTAATAACTTTTATAACATATTGACCTGTTCCCTCAGTATTATTAAAGTGCCGGACAATAAAGAGATATTTTGTATCAATTTTCAAATCACATTCAAGATAGAAGTTAATTCCTGATTCATTATCATCATTTGATGCAATTAACTCATTGGCTGTTGATCCAACCTTATATACATCAATAACTGTATCTGTTCCACCTTCACTCAATATTGTATGTTTTTTTGTTATATGAGGCGTAAAATAGAATACATCTACATCCCCACCAAAATCTATTGACCCTTTGGCACTGAATACCTCATTAGGTGCATCTGGAGTGGATGGATTTTGTGTGTTTACTGTAAAGTTAATTTTATATATTTTTTTAGTTATACCGTCTTGTGCGGTTACTTCAATCATTACTGTACCTGGAAATGTTTGTGGTAAAATTATTGTATATTTTGCTAACGGGTTTATTCTATAAGCATAAATCGGAGGATAATTGTATGTTCCGTCTTGAAGTGCTACATCATATTCTGTAATATCTGGATTGAATAATGGTATGGAATAGTCCCTAATATTTATACTACTTAATCGTGCATCAGAGCTATTTGAGACCTGAGTAGGAGAACATTTATCGCCATCTATTCCTAATCCTAACCTAACAAGAAGTACCCCATCTCTTTGGACATGATGTAAATTTTTTCCCCATGACCAGATAGAACCATCACTTTTTAAAGCCACTGCATGAACCGTACCTACATCTATTCTAACAATATCGTTTAAAGATTTCATCTGTACAGGAGTATTCTCACTGTAATCAGTAAATGAACCTAAGCCTAGAATTCCTCCATAGTTTCTTTTCCATGTCCATACAGTTCCATCACTCTTTAATGCAACAATATGATAATCTCCTTCTATAATTTCAATTATATTAGATAAATGTTCCATTTTTGCTGGTACAAATTCATCTTGGAAACCTTCTATATCCAACTCGCCATTGCTATTTTCTCCCCATGCCCATACAGTTCCATCACTCTTAAGTGCATATGATGATGATTTGCCAGCAAAAACAGCTTTTACATCGGTCAATTCCTCTACTTTAACTGGAGAAACTATTTTGCCTGAGCCGACTCTTTCAAATACACTAACTCTGCTGCTCTCTTTATTTTGAATTACATTTACCTTCTTATTAGAATAGTTATTTATAATGATGTTCAGCGAAAGATTTTCGTTTTCTTTAATATCCGGAACAACAACATTAATGGCAATATTAAGATCGCCAGCAGGCAGGTTACCATATATATATGCACATTGAACACTGGAACAAAAAGTTGTCACTGAATATTCAGAATCTGTTGCATCAATAATTACATTTATTTGATCACTTGTTTTAAATCTAAAAAACTCCTCATACTTTTTAATCCCGCGTACAAGATAATTCTCTCCAGCAATTAAATAGCCATATACATCGAAAGTAATATAATCACTATACTCACTACCCAACAAATTAATATCTGGTTTAAATATAGGTGTAATCTCACTTAAAGGGAGATTTCCAAACTCATCAATAACTCCCAAAGCACCATTTGAATTATCACCCCATGCCCATACAGTACCATCTTCCATTAATGCTAGCGAATGTTTTTCACCAGCTGCTATATCAACAACCCTACCTTCAGGCAACCCTTGAACTTCTATAGGATCATAATAACGCTTTGCTATGTACTCTCCTAATCCTAATTGTCCAAAGTTATTTCCACCTTCTACATATACTGAGCCATCTTCTTTTAGGAATAATGTATGATAAGTGTTATAGGCGACATCTTTAATACCTGTAATACCGTTTGTATCAGGAAATAATTTGAGATCTATATCAAAATAAACAATTGTGCCATCTTTCTTTAATGCCATTATATAAGATGATTTATTATCATAAAGTGCTTTCACATTTGCAAGGCCTGGAATTTGTTTTCCTCTACTCAAATCCCAAACTGTACCATCTGATTTTAGCCCTACAGTCCAGCTCCCCATAGCAGCTATATCAATAATTGCACCGGAAGAAATTTCAACATTTCCATACTTGGCCATTCCAAAACGCTTTGCAATAATTATTACATCTGCCATGTTGATGGCATCATCCATATTGAGATCACAATTGGCATTATATATAGGATTACCTTTTATACTGTTAAAGCCTTTTGCAATCATAATAATATCCGACATGTTAATTGAGCCATCTTGATTTATATCTCCAGCCCACATATCAACAGGCTTATCCTGGGTACCTACAATTATATCAGATGATAGTTGAATATCTGTAATTTCTCTTTTTAGATAACCTGCCTTTGTTATTGCTATTTTAAAGACACCTGTTGTTGTATTATCAAGATACTTTTCAAAGTATCCGCTACTATTTGTATATACATCATAAGTTGTTGTTCCAATAGTAATTAATACTGTAAAACCTGACTTGTCTGTTCCAGTCTCTGGAGCAACATAACCGGAGATCTTAGTATTTGTTTCTAACACTGCAACTTTAGTGCCTTCATCATCATGAGAAGAGTTTACATCAACTGACTGGGGATTGACAGGTAAAGAGCCATTAATACTCGGTGGCTGCTGTACCGTCAAATTATTTCTTATAACATTGCCGTACCAATCAAACAACTCAACCCCCGAAGCAGCTCCAGGCATAGACTCTGAACTTTCAAAACGAATATCAATTTTATTTTCACTAATAACCTTAAATTTGATAATCGCTATGTTGCCGCTGGTTTCGCTGGCCCCACTAGCCTTGTATGCATTTAAGTTGATATAACAATTTCCAAAGGTAAGTAAGCCTTTTCCCAAGTCATTATAAGCTTGAGAAAACGGTGAATAACTCTTATTAGTAAGAATATTTCCATCCTCAGGAGTTGTATAATAGGTAAAAGGTAACAGACTAGAATCAACCGGCATCAAAACTTGAGGATCATACTTCAAATTAACCTGATAACCAGCCAAGTTATTAATCTTGTCGACTTTTAACGTAGCAGTTATAATTTCGCCTATACCTGCTGATGTTTTATCAAAATCAATCTTAACTATTCCCATGGTTTCATCATTCAAACTCAGTGTGTAACTATGGCTTTCTGAGCTGCCCCAATAGGAATAAACCTTAATAAAGTAACTTCCTGCAGCCAGTTGGCTTATGACTGCTTCATCAGAATTGCTGCTAATGGTTGAACGTCCTACCTCTGTGAAATCACCGTTAGTGTATGTATAAACCACCACATCATAGTCCATTCCAAATGGTATATTCTGAAGTCTTACTCCTACATTTGTGCTGGTTGCAAGAGTAAATTTGTAGCAATCTACATCATCCGGATTATCAATTGATGCCCCTATAGTACTATTAAGGCTTAATAAAGGCTTATTTCTTGAATTAACAGTATATATGTCATCATTTACTTCATATTGATCAGCGGTATAAACCCCTGCTTTTAACTCATAAGTATCTGTAGGGTCTGAGCCTGCATAGGAATATATCCTGATATAGTATTTACCTGGTATTGTGATAATAGAATTAAATTTTTCATTATCACATCCCGAGCTAAAAGATCCACCCAAATATGCACCATCTTTGTTATATACCTGCATGTCATAATCGCAGCCTGTCGGGATGCTTTTCATTGTTACGGAGAGCTTACCTGTCTTGCTTGTATCAAGTACAAACCAGTCATCATCTGAATTAATATTAATTGTTGGTTCAATAACTGTGTTCTCAGAGATGGGTTTTGCGGTATCTTTACTGTCATTTGGTTCAAGGCTGTCAGGTGCTTTCTCCGTAGAGTACACCATAAGCTCATAGTTGTGATGAATAGAACTACTGCTGTATGTATAAGGCTGAATAGCTATATAATACAGACCTGTTGTTGTTGCTGTATATGTTATCCTCTCATCATAATTGGATTGATTCACCGAATAACCAAGATAATACTGTGTATTATCCATCAGACTCATGTCATAATCCTCGCCGGCTGCCATTCCTTTGAGTTTTATGGAATATGTCTTTCCTGCTGTAAGGTTTACCGCATAGTAATCATGCTGACCACTTTGCTCTATAGTACCAAAGACTGTTCCTTCTGAAATTGTTTGTGCTGTATTAAATGAATGATTCGCATTATTATCAATTATATAACTGAGAGCTGAAATATCATGTGCTGCTGTCTGGTATACTGATTCTGAAACAGACACATCAAATAATACTGGTGTTCCTCCAAGATCAGTCATGGTACTAGCGTTTTTTATACTTGATTCAAAAACCTTGCCATCCTTAGTTGTTGAACTTACCTTATAATTGTTAAAGCTGCTTATATCATCAACCTTTAATATAAGCTGGTGTTTAGTTGTTAATTCATTATCAGATATGGTTTTATCTAAAGATCCGTTTGCCCCATAAGAAAGTATAGAGTTTGACGCAACCGCTGTAGTCCATGAAATAGAAATGAAGTTGCCTTTTAATTTATTTGCACTTAAATTCTCTATACCGTTTTCACTTGATGCAATATTAGCAAGCCCTTTATTAATCAAGGAATCTACGAAGAGATTATTTTCCCCAACAAGAGGCTTTTCAGTTTTCCCTGTTCCTTCAAGGCTGGTATTGTAAACCTCTTCAGGCTCCTTTGACTTATTAATTAGGTTTTCAGGCTTGGGAGTTTCTGTTACAACAGGAACAGTGCTTTCTTGAGGTGCACTATTTATTAATGCAGCATAAGCATTAAGTCTTCCTGAAGTAGAAACCCTACCTGAAAGATTTGCCGATTTGGTTACATTGTTCCGTATCCTATTCTTTATTTCAGCAGCACTAAGGCTATTATTACTGCTTTTCAAAAGAGCAACAGTTCCAGTAACAAAAGGAGCTGCCATTGATGTTCCACTTAAATATCCGTGCTTATTTCCAGGAAGTGTGCTTAGAATGTTTAAACCAGGTGCTGATAAATCTACTTTTGTGCCGTAGTTTGAAAATGATGCCAATTGTCCCTTGTTGTCGTTCGCTGCAACAGCTATAATATTAGGAAGATCGAAGGCAGCTGGGTATACCGAACTTATATCAATATTTTTTCCCGCGTTACCTGCTGCACATATAAAGGTAATGTTACTTTTCTCTATTGTTTCCTTTAGTGCCATATTTTGGTCGGAACCACCCCACGACAGGTTCGCAATGGTAACACCCAGCTTTTCACAATATTCAATGGCTGATATGGCGTCGCTTGTATACCCTGTACTGCCGCTTATAAACTTCAGAGGAAGTATCTTTACATTAGGTGCCACGCCGACAATTCCTCCATTGTTGATACCTGCTGCGATTATACCTGCAATATGGGTTCCATGAGTATCCTCTGTTTCTGAGGAGAAAACATTATTAGAACCATCTACGAAATTCCACCCATTTATATCGTCGATTACCCCATTCCCATCATCATCCAGGCCATTTGCCAATTCATTTGGATTTTTATAAATGGAAGCAGCAAGATCAGGATGGTTTATATCTACCCCGGTATCTATTATTGCTACCTTTACTGTGCCAGAACCTTTAGTGATATTCCAAGCATTTATTGCATTTATATCAACTCCTGCAGTACCTGCTTGTCCGATTACAGACTGCCCTGAATTATGCAACCCCCACTCCTCAATGAACCTCTCATCTGTGAGCTCGCTCATCAGTTCCAGTTTATAGTTAGGTTGTACATACTCTACATTGGGGTCCTTTTTAAGTTCATCTATTACGCTAGTGAGTTCACCTTCATCTGAGATTTCTATAGTTTCCAGCTTGAGCCTTTTGATCCAGGACTTTGATGTAAATGATAGCTTGGACTTTTTTGTCTTAAGCTTTTGCTTGGTATTTTCTTTTTGGTTTATATCCTTGTACTTTACTATGACCTCTTTTTTGTCTTTTCCGCCGTTTACCTTTAGCAAGTCAGCTATACTTACCGTTTGTGGCTGTTTGTCATTACTTTCAGTTTTAACAGATGCTAAATTTGTTATTCTTTTTTGTACCTCTTGAATGTCGGGCGACATTGTTGGTGCTGTTACCACCTTTTTTGCCGCTTCATCTAGTGCTTTTCTGATTGGATCATTAAATGGATTATACACTGAAGATTGAGATGATACAGTAGTACTGATGAACTTTTCCAGTAATGGAAATTGGACACCGTATGCTGTAATTGAACCTAAAATTATTTCAGTGGCTAGACTAAGGATGATTCCCACTGAAATTGCTCTCTTTTTCAACATTTAAAGCCTCCCCTTAAATAAAATTATTTTTAAGAATAATTTATTTGTTTTACTATGAGTTTTATTAGAACTTATTTATTGCAACTGAGGAATAAAAGGTAAAAATATTGACTCCTATTTATGAAAGATTGTAGGTAAAATATCCTTCTTCAATAATAATATAAACATAAAAGAATTGTCTTGGTATTAGTAGAAAGTTTATGAACTTCTTTTTTGTGTTTATATAGAATAGCATCTATTGCCAAGCAAGCCCTACTTATAAATAAAACAAATAATAATTATTCTTTCCATTCAATATAATAATGAATTTATTACCATTAGTCAATACCTATAATGGCATCATGAAGTGGTTTTGCCAAATCGGTAAAAAATTTTGATTTGAAATTTGGAAAACAATGTGTTATTATTTGAAGTGTAGAATGGAAGTATGGTAGGAACGGCAGATTCAAAAGGAAAATAATTCTGTTTTTTTAAATTACAATTCTCCGTTTCCAACGATACAAACCAAAATTCAATAGAGGTATACTTTTCCGGGATGAAAGATTATGTTGCGGCGTTGTTGTGCATCCTGAGAAGGCTATATCCATGTGTTAAATTATACCCTTAAAATGGGTTGAAAGGTATTAATATCAAATTGGAAAGGATGTATTTAAAATGAGTGGAGTAAGAGTTAGTACGGAAGGAAAAAAAGGAACATGGATGACATACCGTCCGGATATTAAGGTATTGGACTGTACAATAAGGGATGGAGGCCTGGTCAACAGTTTTAATTTTGATGACGGGTTTGTCAAATCGGTCTATAATGCTTGCGTTGAAGCTGGTGTAGATTATATGGAAATGGGATACAAATCTTCTAAAAAGATTTTTGCCAGGGACGGTTTGGGTGCCTGGAAATTCTGTGATGAAGAGGACATTAGAAAAATTGTCGGTGATAATGACACTGATTTGAAAATATCAGTTATGGCTGATGCTGAAAGAACAGATTACCATGAAGATATTCTTCCTAAAAGCCAAAGTGTTATTGATATGGTGCGTGTTGCAACCTATGTGCACCAGATTCCTACCGCTGTTGATATGATAAAAGATGCACATGACAAAGGATATGAAACAACGATAAATATAATGGCAGCTTCACAGCTTAAGGAAAGTGATCTTGATGAGGCGTTGGAAATACTCTCAAATACTGAGGTTGACGTAATTTACGTTGTTGACAGCTTTGGGTCGCTGTATTCAGAAGACATACAAAACCTTACAGCAAAGTACCTTGGCTACGCTGAGGCTGCAGGTAAAAAAATAGGTATACATGCTCATAACAATCAGCAGCTGGCATATGCAAATACTATTGAAGCCATTATACGCGGAACCAGCTACATTGATGCTACAATTGCAGGACTTGGCCGAGGTGCCGGCAATTGCCCAATGGAATTAATACTTGGCTTCCTGAAAAACCCCAAGTTCCATTTGAGACCGATTCTTGAGTGCATAGAAAACAGCTTTCCAGATCTTAAAAAGTCCTGCAGTTGGGGATTTGACATACCCTACATGCTGACCGGTCAGCTAAACCAGCATCCAAGAACTGCTATCAGCTTTTTATCAAGCAATCGTGTAGATTACACCAATTTTTACGATACGATCGTAAATGGCGATTAAGCGATTTAATATACGAAACCACTTGTTCAGTGACGCTGTACAGGTGGTTTCATATATTATCTGTCTTTTTATTTTTATCTGAGGCATTCCCTAAATATTGTTTATTAATAGATATCAACAATATTTTCGCTGGGGATCCATACCACCTTTTTACCAAGGGCTTCTGCTATGAACCTTACCGGGACGAATGTCCTTCCATCCTTTATGAAGGGCTGTACATCCATTTTACCGTTTAGAATTTCACCGTTAACTCGTATTTTGGGTGTGTCTGCAGGATAATTAAGGGATGCTATGGCGGCATTAATCCTGCTTACAAATTGAAGCCACCTGGGGTCAACCTCCTTGATACTTGTATTAACCAAAGGAGCAGGACATGGTTTGCCTGTAACATCAAAATGGCGGAAGTCCTTCTTAATGTGAGGCATGTAGAGCTTCGTAAATTCGATAGCGTTTGATAACACTTTATCCCAAGCGTTCATATCGTTCATGCAAAGCTCTGTCTGAATGGTTCTAAAGTTTTGCTGGTAGTTGAATACGTCCCTGGCTATCCTGGTCTGGCCATTGTAGCCGTTATTCATATTAAGTGATTTATCCCCTGCCCCAGGTGCATACTCATCATGAGGAATAATTATTGTTACGGAGTCCTTGTCTATATAGTTATGGGTTGCACCATACACAAAAGGAGTTATTCCATCCTGCTCATAAAATTTGTATGACTTGGTTTCCTCATTCCACTTCTTGATGTATGGCCTGCCGGCATATTTTCTATGCATTTCGTCTGTGGCAGTGGGTGAAGTGTTTGCGGTGCCATGCCATATTCTTGCGTCCTGGGAATAGAGCTTGGTTCCAGGCCTGTTGGGATGGCCTAGAGGTATATAATCAAATACTACTTTTAATGCCATATTAGATCACTCACTTATAAAGAAATTCACCATAATACATATTATGGTGAATTCAGAATTCGTGTGAAATGTGTTTCGCTCATTTGATAATGCCGTGTTAGCAGCATGAGTGTTTAAGCATTAAAGCAGCTCAGGATAGCTTGAGGCGGTGGCGTTAAAGTGCTTCGCAACTGCAATTACATCTGCCATATTTATTGAGCCGTCCTTTGTAAAATCACTGTTTTCATCGTATTTGCCGTCTCCTGGTATTGAGTTGAAAACCTTAGCAATTTCGATAATATCCGACATGTTTATTGCCCCGTCCTGAGCTCCGTTTCTTTCCATATCCCCTGCCCAGAGCTTAATTGGAGAACTTTGGGATGACAGTGAAATTCCGTTTGAGTATATTTGTACCTTATCTATTTGACGAGTTAGAAAATTTTTCTTGCTTATAGTTAGGGTATAAGCTTTGGTCACATCTCCCAGCGGTGTTACAGGTGCATTTTTTATTTCAAAATATCCGTTTTCATCTGTCAAAGCAGATAGGCCTGTGTTTAGTATTTCAACCTTGAAGCCTGATTTTACTTTAGATGCTGATGAAGCCATATAAGTGAAATCTGCGTCTATATACCCTGAAACCTTAGCTCCTGAAGGTGGTATGGATACTATAGGTGTCGGTGTTGCAGAAGAATTACCGGAGGGTTCTTTACCTGCCAAAAGCTTTCCTTCATTATAAACAGGAATATTCGGAGCTTTAGCAAGTGTTGTACCTGAAGATGTAATTCCGCTAAAGGAAAAATCGTTGGTATTATCCCATCCTGAGGTGCCGTTTGGGGCTTCAATCCTAAACTGAACCTCTCTCCTGTGTGCAGACTGCCCTCCAGGATAGATAGCATTGCCGGGTACAAATGATATATTTGCATAATAAATGTTTTTAGCTTTATCCCATGGTAACAAAGTTGGTGAGATCTGAGCATTTTCATTATAGCCTAATGTGACTTTGATGTCTTCTGGTTTTACTCCCTTGTCCACAAGTTCACTTATATCAACAAAATATCTGAAGGAAGCATCGTATAAAACCTTTGCGGGCCATGCACTGCGGTTTCTAAGCACCGACTTAACAGCCACAAAATTGGAGCCTGAGCTTGCAGAGGCTTCAACAAAATACTCGTCTTCTTTTACTTCTTCAATTGCAGTTAAATTTGGGATGGGATTGCCGCCGTATCTCTGATACAGCTTAGCCAGAACGCCTACAAATCCTGCGTTGTAATCGCATGCAACTTCGGTAAATTCAAATTTACCAGGGTCGTCTGTAAACTTGTCGGTCAAGTCCGGTCCTCCAATAAGAGCACCAACTATGGTGTGCCTTGAATACCCAGGAACTGTTTTGTCATCAGACCACGAGCCGTGTGCTGTTCTATGATGAGGGTGCTCAGGATAACCTGTTCCAAAACCTATCACATAGCTTCTGCCGGTACTTCCAAGGCAGTAATCCACCTGTGTCTTTGCAAAGTCTCTATATATAGTTGCTTTTTCTGATGGGCATTCGGTCCAATCGGAATATACCTCTGCTAGGAATGCGGTTGTGGTTGCATATCTGAGACACCCCCATGTATCAAGCCATGCAAGTCCCTTCGGAGTATACCTTACCCTCTCACCCTTGTAGCCTACAGTCCACCAGTCAAGGTTTCTTTCTGTGGATTCTTTGTAGATGGGTTTTTTGGTTATTCTGGCCAGGAGGATTTGTGCACCGAAAAGCACGTTATCCCAGTTATGACCCCATTTATATGCAATTGTCCCATCCTGAGTTTTTTCCCAGTTCGGTACGTATGATTCGGCTTTTTCTATGTAGCTTTGATCGCCTGTAGCAAGGTATAACCAGGCAGCTGCCCATGAAAGCTGGTCATAGCAGCCGCTCCATGACTTGTAAAAGTCATTTGCAACAGGAGCATACGCAGACTCTGACTTTGTCTGGTCTGTGCTCTTTGTCTGATCTGCAAAATTCAAAAGTTCTTTTGCGTGCTTTAAAAGTACGGCAGCATATTCGGGATCGCTTTCCTTAAATACAATTGATGCTGCAGCCATAGCAGCTGAAGTGGATGCAACAACAGTTGTGGCTGTTTTGGTAAGGTCTGCCTTATATGTAATCCTTTCAAGTTTAAGGTCCTTCATTGCCTGCTCAACGGTTTCGGCAGCACCCCAGTACTTATGGTCATACATACCCCCGCCATGTCCCACTTCAAAGTAATAAACATTGGGTTCGGGATGGCAGTTAATGAAGTAGTCTGTTGCCCACTTCATTTCCCTCAACAGGTATTCAAGCTGACCGCTTTTTTTGAAAGCATCCTTGTACTCATATATTGACCAAGCCAACATTGCTACTGAGTATGACATGGGAAGATTGAATTTGACATGATCTCCTGCGTCAAACCAACCCTTGCTTAAATCTGCTCCAACATCCTTACCGTCGTTAACTACGGCATCTCCCCTCCAGTTGTTCCTGATCCAGTCAGGCTGTTTGCCCGCCAACTGGAATTCATAAAACATGATAGCTTTTTGCAGTGCCTCACCATAGTTGTAGCTTTCTGCGGCCGATACTGATGGTGCTGAACTGCCAAAGGGAATAATCCCACCTGCTGCAAGTACTAAACTAAGGAGCAAGGACAATAGTTTTTTTGCTCCCCATTTTTTTCTCTCTCTCATACACTTATACCCTCCAAATCTCTAAAATAGTCATATATATTATTTTATAATATAAGAAGACAAATTAAAAGGATTATTCCGATGCAGTAACATTTACTTCTACATTATTCCCAACCCAATAATCGCCTACCTTTACAAATACCCATATGTTTGCAATAATGTATTTTATCTACAACATTGTAAATATAGATTTATGTTATGTGACAAAATTTTATTTAATCTTATGGAGAGTGACTTTTAGAAATTTAATTTTTAAATTATTTTGCCAAGTCAGCTTTTATAGCATTATACCAAACATCGGCCATCTTATTGTAACCGGTAGCATTAGGATGAACTCCGTCTGCAAGATCGGAAGAAGTAAGAGCTTTAAACATTTCTACAAAATATACAGGCTTGCCGGTAGCAGCTTTTTGTTGGACAATTCCCGGAATTTTTGCATTATAGGCAGTTACATTGGACGCTGACATTGGGAAGGGAATAATATCGGACACATAAAGCTTTCCCCCTGCAGGTAATTTGGCACAGATCTTGTCGATCAATGTGCTTAACCTTTCATGAGCACCGGTAGGAGTCTGGTACATGTCATTGGTGCCTATATGTAAAAGAACAATTTGAGGCTTGTAGGTATCCATCCAGGTATTGATATTTGTATCAATCTGGCTGATTGTCCATCCTGAGTGTCCTTCATGATTCTTATCTCCAAGATCTGAAGGACCGTTTGACATGGATCCTACAAAATCCACAGTTTGTCCGTTACCTGTAATACTTTTCCAAAGCTTAATCCTGTATCCGCCCGGAACGGTTAAACCATCAGTTATTGAGTCTCCCAGAGGCATTATCTTGATGGTACCTTTTGGACTTGGTATTGGACTTGGTGTTGGTGTGTTAGTAATGATCCTTGTCGGAGTGTTATTTACATCATTTACAGTTTTACCAAAGTTTGTTGCGATAACTATAACATCAGCCATATTTATTGCACCGTCATTGTTTAAATCATATGCTGCTACATATTTTCCATCTCCGGATATGGAGTTGAATTTGGTAGCTAATAGTATAACGTCAGCCATGTTTATAACACCGTCACTGTTGATGTCTCCTTTGACGGTTGGAACATTAGAAGAATTTGTAGGTGATGGTGTGCTTGTCGATGTACTGCTTGGTGAAGAGGATGACATAGGTGCTCCCCAAATCCTGAAGTTGCCACTGGCATGAAGTAAACCAAACATGAAGAGGCAGCCGTCATAGTACCTGTATTGTCCGCTTGGTGCAGATAGCTTC
>NZ_DATCTU010000045.1 GCF_036567765.1 Pseudobacteroides sp. | reverse complement strand
TGAATCAGCAATAGGTTCAGCACGAGTGATTACAGGCCGTGTAAGACACTGGAAAAGTGGGTCACAGGTTCTTAGATGGTTATCTTGTGGATTTATGAAAGTTGAATCAACCTTTCATCGTATTAAGGGATATAAACTACTCCCAATCCTTATTAATAGCATTTCAAAGGTGGAAGAGCATGGTAAACAGTCAGCAGGATGAGAAAAATGAAGTAAAACTAAGCTACCGAAATTCTACGGAAGATAGAACAAGCTCTGATTTTTCAAGGTTCAGAATTTATTTAGCTGTGAAGTTTGAGTATATAATATGTTTTGCAATAATCATTTTACATTTCAAATTATTGCAAAACATATTCCTTTCGTTTTATTATATTTTTCACTAAATAAATACCATATGAACCCAAAAATATAGCAATGTCAATGTAAAGACTAAAGTAATAGGTATCACAATGATAGTGATTCCAATATAATCCTTCCATTTTATCTTTATATTATTTTCCTTTAAAATATTCATCCATATGAGAGATGCAAGGGTCCCTATGGGGAGCAACAATGAGCCTATATCGCTCCCGATAATATTCGCAAGGTAAACAGTTTTCATGGTTAAGATAGGAAGCTCCATTGCCTGAAGCGTTATTGTACCAACCATAAGTGCAGGGTGATTGTTAAATATATTGGAAAATACCGATATTAATACACCCATTATAAAATTGGCATTAAAAAGGTTATCCTTAACCATTGGCTTTGCTAAATTTACAAGCTCATTAGTCATTCCAATATTGTTAAGACCAAATATTATTACATACATGGAAAAAGCAAACAACAAAATATGCCAAGGAGTTTTTCTCAATATATCAAAAAAACCAATTCTAAAATAATGCCACCTAAGAATTAACAACGCAATTGATCCTGCTACAGCTACTATTGATATTGGGATATTCAAGAATGATGCTATGAACAGTGAGCATCGAATGCTAAAGACAAAAAGCAGTATTTTAAACATGAAACGAGTTCGGGCCGACTTGTTTTCAAATGATATTTTACTATTTACAAAAGTAAATTTCTTAGCAAAGAATTTATCGTCCCATTTATGATCTGGTTCTGGAAGCACCCTTACCAGCCTCTTTTTTAGCAGAAGAAAAAGGCATAGCGACATAAATAGCAGCCCTATTGTGGCTGGAACAAACATCATAGCAGTATGTTCATAGAGAGATATGTTTACAATATTTAATGAAATAAGATTAACAATATTGCTTACACCTATTGGAGCACTTGAAGCTGTTGCAATAAGTGCTCCGCTTATGAGATAGGGTATCTGCTGGTGCGGCATAAGCTTCATGTTTTTAAGTAATAATATCAGAATAGGTGTTGTTATAAGTATGCTTCCGTCATTATTAAAAAGCAATGTCATTAAAAAACATAAAATCTGAATATTCCAGAAAAGCCTGTAACCCGAACCCTTGGAAAGCTTTGCAAGGGTTAGTGCTGCCCAGTAAAAAAATCCAAAACTCTCCAGAACCACTGTCATAACTATAGTTGCAATAATTGTTATAGAAGCTCCGCTAATCTTATCTACTATATCCACCATATTGGTATATGAAACAACTCCCATTATAATAATTATGCAAGCACCTATGAGAGCGGGATAAGCTTCATTTAAACCTTTTGGTCTAATAAAAATTATTAGAATTGTAACTAAAAAAACCATTATTGTAGCTAGAACCGTATACCCAATTATTATGAAGGGCATTACACTGGATAGCTGGATTAATAATACTAAGAGTATAGCTTTAAGTCTCGGATGTTCTTTACGCTTTTTATCAGGAATCTCTTCTTTATGATGTAGAGTATATCTTGGTGTCGGCGGTCCGTCATCAACCAGAAATACAATGCTCATTATAAAAATCAACACCATAGCGGAAATAAGTAGAATTGATAGCATAGTCTGTCACCTCAAGCTTTTCTGTAAGCTATGTCAAAAGAATACAAATATATTCTTTATCAAATAAGCTCTAGTTTGGTAAAATTAATATATATACATAATATTCAAAAAACCCCTAAAATGTCACTTAATACAGCTAGCTGAAAGCCATTAAACTTTTTCATTTGAACATGTTATGTAAATAAATATTTAGTGAACTCTACATAACAAAATCGCTTGCAATTTTGCAACCTTGGTTGTTGTCGTGAGAAATTGTGGTGCGGCATACACCATAATTTCCTGGACAATAAAAAAACAGGCTGTCGTAAAGACGCCTGCTTCTGTCTTCTTTAAAATTATAATTATGCACGATCAAAAAATAACTTCCGCTATACCTTAAGTTGTCTTATAACTCACATGAGCTGTTTTTCACTATATCAGATATATCTGAAAACACCGAAGGCTTACAGCTTTTGCAGATTGAAACCTCTATAACATCATAAAGTTTCTGTACCTGCTTTACAATCTGTTCAAGCCTTTCATCATTTTTTACAAGAAGATACATGCGGCTGTTTTCACTGTTTCCAATCTGACCGCAGAGGATACCCTCAAGGTTGAAAGCCCTTCTTGCAAAAAGTCCGGTTATGTGGGACATAACTCCGGGGTGATTTTTAACTGTTAACTCAATAACACAGTATTGGCTATCCATTATAGTTCCCCTCCTATCATTTCATAATTGGCTTTTCCAGGAGGGACGATAGGAACAACATTTTCCTCCGGTTTTACAGGAACATCTATAACGCATGGGCCTGGCTCACTGATACACTTTCTTATTATATCAAGGGGATTTTCGTCTTTACCTATGCGAACACCCTTTATTCCAAATCCTTGGGCTATTGCGGCAAAATCAGGGCTTGTATCAAACTTGGAAGCAATGTAATGCTTATTGTATATCATTTCCTGCTGCTGTCTTACAAGACCAAGATATCCGTTATTCATAATAATAACCTTCAAATCAGACTGCAAGTCAGCTAATGTAGCCAATTCCTGAATATTCATAAGTATCGAACCATCACCGCTGATACACACAACCTTTTTATCGGGATTTACCACAGCCGCTCCTATAGCAGTCGGTAAACCGAAGCCCATGGTACCAAGCCCGCCGGATGTCAGGAATGTTCTGGGTTTTCTTACAGGATAAGCCTGAGCAGTCCACATCTGATGCTGACCAACATCGGTGGCAACAATATCATCCTCCGAAAGGATATTTCCCAATTCCTTAATAATAGTAAGGGGATGGAAAAAATCCGATTCAGGCGGCATCACAAAAGGATGTTTTTCCTTTAAGTCATTAAGCTTACCGATCCATTCTATGCGGTCATTCTTATTTATAGAAGGCAAAAGCTTTTCAAGTATGGGCTTAAGACCGCCAACTATATTTATATCAGCTCTTTTTACCTTATTTATTTCAGCATTATCAATATCAAAATGTATTATTGAGGCATCGGGGCAAAATTCCTCAACCTTACCTGTAGCCCTGTCATCGAATCTAACTCCAAGTGCAATAAGAAGGTCTGCCTCATGTAAAAGGAAGTTCGTATACCTTGCACCGTGCATTCCAATCATACCTATATATAGCGGATTTTCAGGAGAAACCGCCCCAAGCCCCATCAAGGTACTTGTAACAGGGAGGTTGCTTTTTTCTGCAATAGCTGTAATAATGTCCGAGGCCTCAGAGTTAATCACTCCACCACCGATATACAAAACAGGCCTTTTTGATTCATTTATCATTTTTGCTGCTTCTTCTATTGTCTTAAGAGTATGTGCATCTTCTATCTTTTCCTCCTGAGGCTTAAATATCTCCGGAAGCTCTGAAAGCTCGATAGATTGCAGCTGCACATTCTTAGGTATGTCAACAACTACAGGCCCGGGTCGTCCGCTTTCGGCAATCCTGAAAGCCTCAGGTATAACCTCTAGAAGTTCCCTAACATCCCTTACAAGAAAGTTGTGCTTGGTAATAGGTAGCGTCAATCCATAGGTATCAACCTCCTGAAACGCATCAGTTCCTACAAGGCTGTAGGGAACCTGACCGGTTATTGCAACCATAGGTATGGAATCAAGCTTTGCATCGGCAATAGCTGTAAGGGCATTGGTTGCTCCAGGACCTGAAGTAGCAAAACATACCGCTGCCTTGCCTGTTGTCCTTGAAATACCTTGGGCAAAAAAACCTGCAGCCTGTTCATGCCTCACAAGAATATGCCTGATGGAGCTTCCATATAAAGCATCGTACATCGGCAAATTGGCACCGCCTGGTATACCTGCAATTATGTCTATCCCCTGATGCTCTAAAAGTTTAATGAGGAGCTGGGCTCCATTTATTTTTTTAGTAACATTATTGGTATCAGCCATTTTAACCTCCAAATAGTCGTATTTAAATAATCTTTTATTCCATCATAGAAGCCTGTCGTTTATACTGGTCGGCAAGCACTATGTACACCATAGCTTCAACCACAGGTACTATTCTTGGGCATATACACGGATCATGCCTTCCCTTTGTAACAATATCTGTTTCATTTCCATTTATATCTATGGTTTTTTGCGGAACCGATATGGAAGAAGTCGGCTTCACAGCAATCCTGAAAATAATCTCCTGACCTGTGCTGATACCTCCTAAAATTCCTCCTGCATTGTTGCTGACAAATCCGTTTTTATCCATCCAGTCGTTATGCTCACTGCCAAGCATGGACACACATTCGAACCCTTTGCCAAACTCTATGCCTTTTACGGCACCTAATGATAGCATTGCCTTTGCCAGCTCTGCATCCATTTTGTCAAATACCGGTTCACCAAGACCAGCTTTGACACCTGTTATTCTACATTCTATTATCCCGCCGCAGCTGTCACCTATTTCAGCCAATTCCTCAATTCTTTTGGTCATGAGTGCTGCTGTGTCAGGGTCACAAGCCCTGACAGGATTTTGCTCTATTACGCTTTCATCAAATGTTTTGCATCTATAACCTGCTGCTTCAAGGGTGTATGCTACTACCTTCACACCCTTTTCTTTAAGCATCTTTCTGGCCACGGCACCTGCTGCAACCCTGGCTGCAGTTTCTCTTCCAGAAGCTCTGCCGCTTCCGCGATAATCGCGGATACCATATTTTTTGTCATAGGTAATATCCGCATGGCCGGGTCTATAAAGGCTCTTAATACTGTCGTACGCCTCAGGCCTTGCATCCTTATTGTAGAGTACAATAAATAACGGAGTGCCTGTGGCCTTTCCTTCAAAAATACCTGCCATGATGGAAACCTTGTCTTCCTCTTGTCTTGGAGTAGTTACAGAGGACTGTCCCGGCTTCCTTCTGTCCATTTCCTGCTGAATCTCCGATTCAGAAATCTCAAGCCCCGGTGTAACACCGTCAATGACCACACCTACAGCTCCCCCGTGGGATTCTCCGAAGGTAGTGATTCTAAAGGCTTGCCCAAAGCTGTTTCCTGCCATAATCAATCTCCTATCTATTCATATTTCTCTGTAAATAAATTAAAATAAATATTATATAATGTAAATTTAAATTACATTTTTATATTAATCTATAATAACATAAAAATCATCAGTTGCGAATCATCTTTTTTATAAAATCAACATTGCAAGATTTTCTCAAAGCATAGTCTTCAAATTGATCTTCCCCAAGCTTTCCAAGATCAAAATACCTGGATTTGGGGTGTGCAAAGTACAGACCGCATACGCTTGCTACGGGATCCATCATAAAGCTTTCTGTCAATTCCACATTTATGTTTTCCTTGACGTTTAGCAGCTTGAACAACTGGCTCTTTTCCGAGTGATCCTTTAATGATGGATAACCTATTGCGGGCCGTATACCTCTATACTTACCCTTAAAAAGATCGTTGTAACCAAAATTTTCAGAAGGCGAGTATCCCCAATACTCTTTTCTTACCTTTTCATGTAACATTTCCGCCAGTGCTTCCGCAAGTCTGTCAGCTAAAACTTTGAGCATAATGGCATTATACTCATCGCCTTGTTTTTTAAGTTCCTCATGCTTCTTTGATACTCCAAGCCCTGATGTTACTGCAAAAGCACCCATATAATCCTTAACACCTGATGCCTTTGATGCAATAAAATCACTTAAAGATAAATATTCACCTGTCTTGCTCTCTTGCTGCCTCATAAAATTGAATCTGGCTATTGGCTCAGTCCTTGCTTCATCCAAATAAACCTCTACATCGTCTCCCACTGAATTTGCCAGATAAAGCCCTATAACGGCCTTGGACTCAAGCCAGTTTTCATTTTCCATCATATCTAGAAGGGTGTTGGCATCCTTATAAAGCTTTTTGGCTTCTTCTCCATATTTGGGATGTTCTAAAATTTCCGGATATGTGTGATTCATGTCCCAGGCAACGAAGAAATATGTCCAGTCTATATATGTTCTGATATTCGATACCTTGATCCCATCAATAACCTTTGTTCCAACAAACTCCGGCACCTTAATATCTTCAGGATTAATGTCAATTTTAACAGCCTTTTCCCTGGCTTCTTCAATTGAAACAAGCTTTCTTTCCACCTTGCTGTAACTTTCCCGTATCTCCCGGTATTCAGCCTTAATTCTCTTTAAGTAAGCTTCTCTTTCACTTAAATTCATGAGATTTTTACAAATCTCTACACCCTTTGCAGCATCAAGGGAATGTATTACTCCATGGGAGTAGTTTGGATCTATCTTTACTGCAGTATGGATTTTGGAAGTTGTTGCTCCTCCAACGATAAGAGGTATGGTAAGGCCTTGCTTTTCCATCTCTGCCGCTACATGGCACATTTCCTCAAGGGACGGTGTTATAAGACCGCTAAGACCTATTATGTCAACATTCTCTTCTATTGCTCTTCTAATAATGTCCTCAGTCTGAACCATTACACCCATATCTATAACCTCAAAATTGTTGCATGCAAGCACCACTCCAACAATGTTCTTACCGATGTCGTGCACATCTCCCTTTACCGTAGCAATAAGGATTTTTCCCGCATTTTTCTGAGAGCTGCTGTTTTTCTCATTCTCTATATAAGGCAATAGGTATCCTACAGCCTTTTTCATAACCCTGGCACTTTTTACCACCTGAGGCAGAAACATCTTTCCTTCTCCGAAAAGCTCCCCTACAGTCTTCATTCCATCCATCAAAGGACCTTCAATAACATCAATTGCTTTTTCAAATTTATTTCTCGCTTCTTCAACATCCTCTTCAATATATTCTGTAATACCCTTCACCAAAGAATACGAAAGCCTTTCGGCATAAGGCTTTTCCCTCCATGCTACCTTCTTTGATACATTAGAGTCTTCTTTCTCCTTGATGCCGGTCGCAAACTCCAACAAAATCTCAGCTGCATCCTCTTTTCTGTTTAATACAACGTCTTCCACCTTTTCCAAAAGCTCAGGATCTATATTGTCATAAACCTGAATCATTCCGGGATTTACTATCCCCATATCCAACCCTGCCTTTATGGCGTGGTATAGGAATACCGAGTGCATTGCCTCCCTTATAATGTTGTTCCCCCTGAAGGAGAAGGATATATTGCTTATTCCTCCGCTTACCTTTGCATATGGAAGATTTTCCTTTATCCATCTTGTTGCATTAATAAAGTCAACTGCGTAGTTGTTGTGCTCCTGTATACCAGTCCCTATTGCAAGAACATTTGGATCAAAGATTATATCCTCCGCCGGGAAATTAACTTCATTGACCAATATTTCATAAGCCCTTTTACATATAGCAGTCCTTCTCTCGAATGTATCCGCCTGACCCTCTTCATCAAAAGCCATTACAACTACTGCCGCGTTATATTTTTTAATAAGTCCTGCCTGTTTTTTAAACTCCTCTTCCCCGGCCTTCAAACTGATTGAATTTACTATAGGTTTACCCTGTATAGCCTTTAAGCCTGTTTCAAGAACCTCCCATTTTGATGAATCAATCATAACCGGAACCCTTGCAATCTGAGGTTCACTTGATAAAAGCTTTAAAAAGAAGTCCATTTCCTTCTTTGCATCAAGCATTCCGTCGTCAAGATTGACGTCAATGACCTGAGCCCCGTTTTCAACCTGCTCCCTAGCTATTGATAATGCTTCCTCATACTTTTTCTCACGAATAAGCCTTGCAAACTTAAGAGAACCTGCAACATTGGTTCTTTCACCAATATTTATAAAATTGTTTTCCCTATTTACCTTTATGATCTCAAGTCCGCTGAAGATTGTTTCCTTACCAACCTCCTGTACCGGCTTTGGTTTAATATCCCGTACAACTTTATAAATAGCACCTATATGTGCTGGCGTGGTACCGCAGCAGCCGCCGATTATGTTAACCCTGCAGTCCTTAATCATATCCATTACAAGCTCAGCCATCTGTTCGGGAAGTTCATCGTATCCTCCCAGGCTGTTAGGAAGACCTGCGTTGGGATGAACGCTGATAAAAAGGTCCTGAATTTTTGAAAGCTGCTTAACAAAGGGCACAAGGTCCCTTGCTCCGAATGAGCAGTTAAGCCCGAAGCTAATAACATCCTGGCCCTTCAGAGAGTTAACAATCCCTTCCAAAGTCATACCCGAAAGGATTCTCCCGCTTTTATCTGCTATTGTACCTGACAGCATGATGGGTATTCTTTTTCCGGTACTGTTTGCAACATTGTCTGCTGCAAACAAGGCTGCTTTTGCATTTAACGCATCAAATATTGTCTCAATAAGAAGAAGGTCCACTCCCCCTTCAGCAAGCCCTCTGATCTGCTCTTCATAAGCATCTACCAGCTCATCAAAGGTAATGTTTCTTACCCCGGGGTTCTCCACATCAGGAGATAATGATGCCGTTTTATTGGTAGGGCCTATTGAGCCTGCCACAAATCTGGGTTTTGATGGATCCTTTTTGGTAAATTCGTCGGCAGCTTCTTTAGCCAGCCTTGCACCTTCTACATTTTGCTCATAAACAAGCCTTTCCATGGCATAATCAGCCTGCGAGATCCTGTTGGCATTAAATGTATTGGTCTCTATAATATCTGCACCGGCCTCAAGATAATCCATGTGTATTTTTTTAATCACTTCCGGCCTGACTAGGTTCAGCATCTCATTGTTACCCTTCTGGGATTTTGAGGTACCAGCAAAGCGTTCTCCTGTATAGTCAGAGGCTTCAAGCTTCAATGCCTGGATGCAGGTTCCCATAGCCCCATCCAAAACTAAAATTCTCTCTTTTAACAGTTCTCTTATATCCTTCTTCATTTATCCGCCTCCTAAATTCAATGATATTACACCTATTTTAACATTATATTAAGTCTGATTCAATAAAAAAATCACTGGTACTTAACTGCTTGTATCGTTTACCTACAGTTAATACCAGTGTCTAAGAGGCGTTTTACGAATAATTTATAATTTAAGTTTATTATAATTTAAATTTATTATAATTTAAATTTATTATAATTTAAGTCTATTTTCATTTATTTCCAATTTTCATTTTGATTCAATCAGTTCCAGTATTTTAGGAGAGCATCTTCTTCCTCCACAGGGGCCAGAACCCGCACCAGTAGCTTTTTGCACCTTTTCAAGGGTATCGGCACCTTCATTAATAACCTTCTTCATTGTAGCTCTGGTAACTACTTTACACAAACAAACCTTGGTCAATTTGTCCATTATTTCCTGGTTTATATCTGTCATTTCTAAAATCCTCCAATAGCTTTATATTTAAGATTCCTCATACATCTTCGCAACCTTCTGCCAATCTACAACATTCCACCATCCGCTGATATAGTCGGGACGCCTGTTATTGTACTTCAGATAATAAGCATGCTCCCAGACATCCAGGCCTAGAACAGGTTTAAAGCCATCAGATAAAGGGTTGTCTTGATTTGCAGTTGACACCACTTGGAACTTGCCGTCTTTATCTTCCACAAGCCATGCCCACCCGCTTCCAAAGCGGGAAACAGCAGCTTTGGAAAAAACATCCTTAAAGTTTTCGAAGCTTCCAAAGGCTTCTTCAATTTTCTTTCTCAATACTCCTTCAGGTTCGCTTCCCTGACTTTGACCCATTGTATTCCAAAACATTGTATGATTGTAATGTCCTCCTGCATTATTTCTAACTGCCCAATATACATCTTGTGGAAGTGAATCGAGGGATGTCAATAGTTCCTTAAGGGTCCTTTCCTGATATTCCGGATATTTCTCCAAGGCAGCATTCAAATTATTGACATATGCAGCATGGTGTTTTGTGTGGTGTATTGTCATGGTTTGTGAATCTATATAAGGTTCTAAAGCATCATATGAATATGGTAATTCAGGTAAAGTATGTTTCATAATTGTATCCTCCTTCTCCTACGGACATGTCATGATGATTAATAAAACGTAGGATTATATCACTTTTAATATAATAAAGTTTATACTTATATATATCCTTTAAATTAATGTCTAATCAAAATCCTGCTTATATTTTTTTGCAAATTACAAACACTATATTTATAGATTAATCACTTTTAATCTGCAAATAAAACACAAGCCGGGTGGTTATTAATTTGAAAAAAAACATTTTATTTATTGTTAAGATTTTTAGTATTTTTGTTGTAGTAGGATTTTGTTTTTTAAACATAGGGAACTTGTCATACACAAATGAGGAAATTGAAAAAACTGAGGATATAATAGTATCTCAAAACAACAATTCCCCTCTGGCATCAGGCCCAGAAACAAATCTTCCCTGGGATTTTGAGTTAGAATTTATAAAATCCAAGGAACTTAATAATACCCCCATTTTAATGGGTGCATACAGAACAGTACTGAAGGACCCGCTGCCGGGTGAGGAATTCAATGTTCACCTGGCAGCTAGAATGCTCTGCGGTACGGTTTTACAGCCTGGACAGATATTTTCTCAAAACGGAACCATAGGTCCTTATACTGAAGAAAGAGGATTTCAGAAGGGCCCCACCTATATAGGCTCCAAACTCACGACTACCATAGGCGGCGGAGTTTGCAAGATTGCCTCGACCCTTTATAATGTTTGTGTGTTAAGTAACCTTAAGATTGTAGAAAGACATAACCACAGCATGCCAGTGCCATATGTTCCCTATGGCCAGGATGCAACAGTATCTTATGGGAATAAGGATTTAAAATTCAAAAACGATTCAGACAGCAACGTGATGATTTGGGCACAGGGAATTGATAATATACTGTATATAGGCTTTTACGGAACAAAAGAGCCGCCCTCTATCAGCTGGTGCCATGAGGTATTGAAAAAAACACCGGCACAAAGGGTGTATAAGGTAAACCCCTCAATGCCTAAAGGGTATGAAAAAGTATTGATTGATGGAATGGATGGTGCCGTTATCAAGTCATCCCTTGTTATCGAACAGGAGGATGGAACAGTAACAAATAAAGAAATGGGTATAAGCAATTATTCACCCTTCCCCTGTATTATAGAAAAAGGTCCGTGATTTAATCACAGACCTTTATTCTTTCACCATTCACTAGATATTTGACCAACTTGGATCCCGTTTCGCTTTCCAGTTTTCTTATAAGAGACTCTAGAATCTTGCTATTTTCATCGTCAATGTATTTAATTTTGATACCAACCTCATTGGATAGTTCCCTATTTATTATTCTGACTATCTCAGCATCAAATTTAATGTTTTGGCCAAAACCTGCATTTAAGTTAAGATTCAGAGAATATCTGTTGCTAATTCCTTCAAGATTTTTCTTAGGAATAATGCCATATAATCCTCCAAGGCTTAAATCCTTTACATACAGCTTTATATCATTTTTAATGATGCAATTATCTTCACTTATAACCGATACTTTTGAACACATGTCAACATTATACCGCTTGGTTTCCCGTTTATTATCAAACCTAGTAAATTTATCAACAAACACCCGTAAATATGCAGGATATACAATGCTGATATTATTTATACTGCTCTCTATCAAATATTCACAGTCAATATTTTTAATCCTGCAGCAAATGGGATCACCCAACTGAATACTATAACTTTTAAATTCTTTTGGATAAGCAATATAAAGATATTTCCCATCTGTCTCCTGTACAAGACTTAAAACCGGTTCCGGAAAAATCTCATGCTTAATACTCACAACTGTGCCAGGTCTGAAAGGAAGGTCATCTTCCTTTTTTTTAAACAGTTTACTCATTCTAATATTAAAACTGCTATACATAAAGCCCCCCATTGACAACACTATGTCAATTTCAAGTTCAATCCCCAAAAATATCCCTTGAATTCTCTAATTAATCTTTAATAATTATAATTTTAGCAAAGAGTACTGATACGGTCAATAAGCTTTCTTTGTTCAGTTTTGTCCGATTTGTACAGTATTTTTTCATTATGGCCTTAAAAAATAATTCCAAGGAAAAAAATACTTTAAAAACTGGTAAATATGTTTTATAATATTTATTATATTTAAAATTTTTACAAAAGAAAACATATCCAAAAATTAAGTTTAGTCATGGTCAAAAATAACTTCCGCTATAAATTTCGCTCATATGTTGACTTAACTCGTCAACACCCGCTCAAAAACGGAAGTAATTTTTCATTCATGCCCTAATATTATTCCAACACTTAGTATTATGGAGGTTTTCGAGTGAATAAGGAATTTAGCAGTACTCATAGCAATAATAATTCAAATGCAGCCGACAGTAAAAGCACCAAATATTTATCCAGATTTATAAGCAATGAAAACATATCAAATTTAAGTTGTCCCGACGTCCTGGAGGATATACTAAAGAGTGCAGAAGAAGAAATATCGACTTCAAGTATCCTTGATAATTTTCTAAGCCGCTTGAATAATTCTACTTCTTCAATTTTAGATTATATCCATAAGCTAAAAAAGGCTGGCATTACTGTCAAAAAGAAGTGCTTCAATACAGTATCCGAAGCTACTTCCTATCTTAAAAGCATAGATCACAGGGGATTGATACCCTCTAAAATTAATTTTGGGAAGCTATCGGACTTATCTCGAAGAATATATAAAGAGGATATTGATCCGACAGTTTTACTATTGTTTGTAAAAAAACACAAATTTATTATACCTGTGCCAGTTTTTATTGTTATTGGCTCTATTGTGATATTCAATAATATTGCAACAACTACAGGTTCAGATGCAATATATACTGCTGCAGATTGCAAATCGGTTGTTTCAGTCAACTTGGATAATGAGATTGGGCCGCTGACTGAAAATAAAAAGCCTGTATTTGACAATCAAATTATGTCAGATTATAATTTTTACAGCTATTATGATATATATTCTACAAACAATGCTAAAAATAAGGTAATTGATAAAAATGCCCTGAATAACATTTTATCCTCTGAAAATAAAAAGAAAGCTGCTGACTCAAGTACTAAAACAAATAAAAACGCTGCATCAAAAGCACCAAAGAGTATTATTTCAAGGTCTGCCGAGCAAAGGGAGGATACGAGTGACATCATAAAAAGCAGCAGTACAAAAATGCAAATGGTGGCCACCGCATATGATTTATCTGTTAAAAGCTGCGGCAAAAGTCCTTCCCACCCTGCTTATGGGATTACCAAAACGGGAACGAGAGCTACAATAGGTAGAACCATTGCTGTTGACCCGAGTATTATTCCTTTAAGAAGCAAGGTATATATATCATTCCCTGAAGCTTATAAAAATTTAAACGGGATTTATATTGCAGAAGATACAGGAAGTAAAATAAAAGGAAATAAAATTGATATCTTCTTTGGGGAAGACAGCCCTGGAGATCGCACAGTTAACAGCCTTGCTAGGAAATTCGGCGTTCAGGTTGTTAATGTATATGTATTGGATTAATATGCTCTAAGGCAGAGCTAATTTTAAATATTATATAAAAAGTTATCTTTTTCTATTTCTAATTATTATTTTTTCGTTTATAATGTAACTATATTAAAAGTGTTAAGCATTTATCATTTTTAATATACAAAAAGTGTAATTAATCTTACATTTGTCGAAGCGTATGGTCTGTAAGGATTTACGACAGACAAATGTAAAGGTTGATCACTTTTATTATGTCAGGAATAAATAAAATATAGTTTTCATCATTTGTAAGCTTACAGATATTTAAAGCTTATTATTGTACAAGCTTGCAATTTCGAAATAATATTTTAATCATTCAACTGACAATATTGTGTCTATCATAGATATATAAATTTAAAAACGGGGGTAATTTATGAAGTCATCAAGAGTTTTTCTGGTTTTAATGAGTTTACTGATTGTTTTCAATCTTGCAGCATGCTCTTCAAAACTTTCTGATTCTGTTGCAGATGTTGGAAACGAAAAGGTTACATCAACTGAGTACAAGTTCTTTCTTGGACTGGTAAAGATGGATATGGAAGGTACAGGCGGTGTTGCAGATAAGGATGCAGTAGCAAAGAAGGCGTTCTGGGATGGTAAGGAAGGAAATGAACCACGTAAGACGATAGCAAAAAATAAGGCTATTGACAAGCTTCATGAGTTAAAGATACTTTTAATAAATGCAAAGAAAGAAAAGTATAAATTGGAAGAAGCTGACTTGACCCAAATAAAAGCAACTGTTGACGAGCTTATTCAGTCGGAAGGTGCCGGCAAGAGAGAGGATGCTGACAAGAAGGTAAAGGAAAAGTTCAGTGTATCCATCGATGAATACGAGGCAATTTATAAGGACTACTATCTTGCATATAACAAATATGCTGGTGATATAGTCAAAGGTATGAACGTCACTGATGAACAAATAAAGGCTCGCTATGGTAAGGACGAGCCTAAATATAACACTGAAATGAGAACAGTTAAACATGTGCTTGTCATGACTAAGGATCAAGCCACAAATCAGCCGCTTCCAGCCGATAAGCTTAAAGAAAAAGAAAAGCTTGCAAATGATATTTTGAGCAAGGCAAAAGCAGGTGAAGACTTTGATGCTCTGGTCAAGCAGTATTCGGAAGACCCGGGCTCAAAGGATAAGAACGGACAATATTCCTTTGGAAAGAATCAAATGGTTCAAGAGTTTGAAGACTTTGCGTTTAACCCCAGTGTAAAAGAAGGCGACATAGGAATGGTTAAAAGCATACATGGATACCATATTATTAAGTTTATCAAATCTGGTACCTACTTCGAAAATGAAAAGGAAAATATTAGAGCAACCCTTCAGTCAGAGAGCATAAAGGCCAAGATTGATAAGTGGAAAACCGAAAAGGAATACAGCCTTACAAAAGATCAGGCTGCCATAGATAATGTTCAAATCTAAATAACACGTTACCAAAATGGAACTACAAAACGTAGTTCCATTTTTTGATAAACTGTTTTTAGTCTTGCATAGAAAGGATTTGCTTATGAAAATGTTTGATTCACACGTTCACAGTTCATTTTCCGGTGACAGCGAAACGGATACAAATATTGCCTGCGTCACAGCTATTGACAAAGGCTTGGCAGGTATTGCCTTCACAGATCATCTTGACATAGATTATCCGAACTTCGACATCAAATTCCTAATTGATTTCGATGAGTACTCAAAGACTATGGATGGCCTTAAATCCTCATTCTCTTCCCGTTTAAAGGTGCTAAAAGGTATTGAGGTAGGCTTGCAGCCTCATGTAATTGATGCTACAGGTGAAGTGGTAAAAAAATACGACTTTGATTTTGTTATCGCTTCAATACATGTTATAGGAGGGATTGATCCTTATTACGGAGAATACTTTAGGTGCAATCCTGACAAAAAGACTGCATTTAACAGGTATCTCTCTGAAATTCTCAATGGACTGAACAACTTTGACGATTTTGACGTTATAGGGCATATCGGCTATATAAGGAGATACTGCAATTATGACGACAAATCTCTAAAATATGATGATTATAGCGACATATTGGACAGCATTTTAAAGGGAGTTATTGAAAAAGGCAAGGGAATTGAAATCAATACCTCCGGCTACCGCACATTAGGAACACCTATCCCCGACCTGGATATAATTAAAAGATATAGAGAGCTTGGAGGGGAAATTATCACAACAGGCTCTGATGCACATACACCTGAGCATATCGCTTGGAATTTCGCTGAAATAAAAAAAGCCTTATCTGATATAGGCTTTAATTATATTGCACATTATGAAAATAGAAAACCTGTATTGGAAAAAATCACATAGCGATTTTTTCCAACTTTTTATTCAATAACTCCTCCGCCAACAACTGTATCCCCATCATAGAAAACAACCGATTGGCCCGGTGTAACAGCTCTTTGGGGAGTGTCAAACAAAACCTTGACCCGTCCGCCTTCTAAAGGGCTGATTACAGCAGGTGCTTCCTTTGCTGAATACCTGATTTTTGCACTTACCCTCATCTCACCGTCAAGGCCTTCTATGGAAATAAAGTTTAGGTCAAATGCTGTAAGCGAATCTCTGAAAACCTGATTTCCCTCACCTAATATAACCTGGTTTTTGTTAGTATCAATCCCCACAACAAACATGGGCTTTCCAAATGCTATACCAAGTCCCTTCCTTTGTCCTACAGTGTAGTGGACAATCCCTTTGTGCCTCCCTAAAACATTTCCGTCAATATCCACAAAGTTCCCTGGCTTGATTTTGGTACCGTTCTTCTCTTCTATAAATCTACCGTAATCATTGTCTTCAACAAAGCATATTTCCTGGCTGTCAGGCTTTGAGGCTACAGCAAGGCCTATTTCCTTTGCCATTTCCCTGACCTGATCCTTTGTGTATTCACCTATCGGCATCAAAGTATGAGCAAGTTGATCCTGCGTCATTGTATAGAGTGCATAGGTTTGATCCTTTGCACTTGTAGCTGATTTTTTAAGAAGGTATCTCTTTCTATCTGAGTCATATTCAATCCTGGCATAGTGACCTGTTGCTATATAGTCTATTCCCATAGATTTGGCTTTCCCCAGCATTTCTTCAAACTTTACATGCCTATTGCAGGCAATACATGGGTTTGGAGTCCTTCCGCTTATGTATTCGTTTACAAAGTAGTCAATAACCTTTTTTTCAAAAACACTTTTGAAGTTCATAACATAATATGGTATTCCAAGCTTGTTTGCTACCCATCTCGCATCATCCACCGCTGATAAAGAGCAACAGCCGCCCTCGCTCTTTTGCCTGTCCTCATCCATATCAGGCCAAATTTGCATGGTAACCCCTATTACATCATATCCTTTTTCCAAAAGACAAGCGGCTGCTACAGAACTGTCAACACCGCCGCTCATACCCAACATTACCTTTTTCTTATCCATTATAGCTTATGCTGCCTTTCCCATTATATCATTCGTCGTCTTCATCGTGCTCGTGGTGATCATGATGTATATCATCACAACGCCTTCCGCAAGCAGAAGCCGAATCACATTCATCCAATAATCCGTTTTTCCTCTTATAATCTTCAATAGCAGCCCTTATTGCTTCTTCTGCCAGATTTGAACAGTGCATCTTTGCAGGCGGAAGTCCATCCAACGCTTCAGCCACAGCCTTGTTTGTGATCTGAAGGGCTTCTTCAATAGTCTTTCCTACAACAAGCTCAGTAGACATACTACTGGTTGCAACAGCAGCACCGCACCCAAATGTCTTGAATTTAGCATCTACTATCACACCATTATCTATCTTAAGATACATTTTCATTATGTCTCCGCATTTAGCATTACCTACTTGACCAACTCCGTCAGCATCTTCAATCTCCCCTACATTTCTAGGGTTCATAAAATGATCCATAACTTTATCGCTATACATTTTTATTACCTCTCTTCACATTTTCATATAATGGTGACATTTCTCTCAATCTTTCAACAATAACAGGCAGTACTTCCAGCAGCTTATCAACATCTTCATTGGTGTTTTCCTCACCATAGGTAAGTCTCAATGACCCATGTGCTATTTCATGCGGTAAACCTATAGCTAATAGGACATGGGAAGGATCTAAAGATCCGGAAGTACATGCTGAACCGCTTGAAGCCGCAATGCCTTTCATATCAAGCATCAATAAGAGTGATTCCCCCTCAATAAATTCAAATGAAAAATTCACGTTTCCAGGTAATCTCTTTTCCCTGTGTCCGTTTAATTTTACAAAAGGTATTTTTTTCATTACCTCTTCTATGGTCCTATCCCTTAATGCCATAATCTTTTTATTGTATTCATCAAGATTGGCCGTTGCAAGCTCAATTGCCTTACCAAATCCGACGATACCCGGTATGTTTTCTGTACTGGCTCTTCTTCCTCTCTCCTGGGCACCCCCATGTATAAAGGAAACAAGCTTTACTCCCTTTCTTACATAGAGTGCACCTACTCCCTTTGGCCCATAGAACTTATGGGATGAAATTGACATGAGATCAATATTCATTTCCTTTACATTTACATGTATATTACCAATGGCCTGAACAGCATCAGTGTGGAAATATATTCCCTTTTCCCTTGCAATCTTCCCTATTTCTGCAATTGGCTGCACAGTTCCGATTTCGTTATTTGCAAACATTATTGTTATAAGTATGGTGTTTGGCCGTATCGCATCGGCAACCTGCTGGGGTGTCACAAGCCCGAACTCATCAACAGGCAGATATGTTACCTCAAAGCCGTCATTTTCGAGATACTGGCATGTATGAAGAACAGCATGATGTTCAATACTTGTCGTTATAATGTGGTTTCCCCTAGCTTTATTTGCATATGCTACGCCTTTGATAGCCCAATTGTCTGCTTCGGTCCCGGATCCCGTAAAAAATATCTCTCTTGCCTGGGCACCGATTGCATCAGCCACCTTTTCTCTTGACTCTTCTATCGCCTTTTTGCTCTCTCTTCCAATTGTATATATGGAAGAAGCATTGCCGAAGCTATTAGTAAAAAATGGAGTCATAGCTTCAACTACCTCAGGTTTAACATAAGTCGTTGCAGCATGATCCATATATATAAGTTTTTCTCCCATAGCATTTTCTCCTTAACCGTTATTGTTTATGTTTTCCCAAAATAATTATTTATTAAACATCATTAATAAAAAGTGATTAATCTCTTATCAGATAAAGTACATTATATCATCATTTTTATTAAGCCTGTGGTACTCATTGATAAGGTCCTGCAAAGATATGGAATCAACTACCTCATTTACCCCATTCATCATTTTTTCCCATATCATTTTTGTGACGCAGAAGCCATACCTGTCACAAGAAGATTCATTATCCCCACTGACACAGCTTACCGGTGCAAGAGAACCTTCTAATGCCCTTAATACAGATCCTACCGATATTTTGTCAGGTTTATCTGAAAGTATGTACCCCCCTTGTGCTCCCCTTATACTTTTTACAAGCCCTGCTTTCCGAAGGGATGCAAAAAGCTGCTCAAGATAGTTTTCTGATAATTCCTGTCTCTCCGCTATGCTTTTAAGAGAAATGTTTCCTTCAGAGCTATGGAGTGCAAGATCAAGCATGGCTTTAACACCATATCTCCCCTTTGTAGATAGCTTCATATTTTAACACCCTCCAATTCCAAGTATATTACTTGGATTTCTCGTAATTAGATTAGCACTTTGGATATAATTAGTCAATACATTTATAAAATTTTACGCCTCGCAGATAAGCGATCATTCTTCTCTATCTCTTTTTTTGCTGTTAAAATCTTTTCTTAAAAGAAACCAGTATGTCAGTGCAACAATTGCATATACAGTAAGACTTTGAACCATATATAGATGAATAAAGACTATATTGACCAATAATAGAACAAATCCAGCCAGCAAAAGCCATGCAACAACTCTTTTCATTTTATAGACCCTCCCTTTTATCCTTGTTTCTGTTTTTCCATCTGTCAAGCCATTCCTTTATTCTTGCCTCATATCCATTGGCTGTCGGTTCATAATAGACCGTACCCCTCATTTCCTTCGGCAGGTATTCCTGATCAACAATATTCCCCTGATAGTCATGTGCATACCTGTAGCCTTGACCATATCCCAAATCCTTCATTCCATTAGCAGGTGCATTCCTTAAGTGCATTGGAACCTCTCCTGTCCGCTTCGTAGAAACATCACTTAATGCTTTGCCGATAGCCTTGTAACTGGAATTGGACTTAGGGCTTGTAGCAACCATGACTGCCGCATGTGCCAGGATAATTCTGGCTTCCGGCATACCGATCATTCTCACCGCCTCTGCAGCAGCAACAGCTACTTGTAGTGCAGATGGATTTGCCATTCCAACATCCTCCGATGCACATATTATTATCCTCCTTGCCAAAAACACAGGATCTTCACCTGCATATATTGCCCTTGCTAGATAAAAAACTGCCGCATCAGGGTCACTGCCCCTCATTGATTTTATAAAAGCACTTATATTGTCATAATGACTTTCGCCTGATTTATCAAATGTAATATGCTTTTTTTGCACACACTCTTCAATTGTTGCCAAACTGATGTGAATTATACCGTTTTCATCAAGCTCAGATGTAAGCACAGCCAGCTCTATGGAATTTAGTGCTGTTCTTGCATCACCGTTGCTTATTTCTGCCAGATAATCAAGTGCATCATCATCCAATTTTACATCATAATTACCCAGTCCTCGATCTTTGTCCTTAAGTGCATTTTTTATTATGCTCTTCAGGCTCTCAACGCCAAGGGGCTTAAGCATAAAGACGGAGGATCTTGATATCAAAGCTTTATTTACTTCAAAGAACGGATTTTCAGTAGTTGCACCTATAAGCACAATCGTGCCGTTTTCCACATATGGCAGCAACGCGTCCTGCTGTGATTTATTGAATCTGTGAATCTCATCTACAAACAAAACAGTCTTTCCGTTAGGATTCAATATAGGGTTTTGGGTATCTGATGCAATCCGTTTAATATCTGCCACTCCCGAGGTTACCGCATTAAGTTTTTCAAACCTGGACTTTGTGGTAGATGCGATTATCCTTGCAAGAGAAGTTTTCCCAGTGCCAGGTGGCCCGTATAGTATGATTGAAGCTATTCTGTCTGCCTTGATCATTCTGTATAGAAGCCTTCCTTGCCCTACAATTTCTTCCTGTCCGAAAAATTCGTCTATAGTCCTCGGGCACATTCTGTATGCAAGGGGTTCCTTTTTATCTCTTGAATCTTCTCTTGTATTTTCTTTTGTATCATCTTTCGAGTTTTCCATTGATATATCCCCCCTCCTTCAATCGCCGAATTTCCCCAGACGTTAACAAGACTCAGGTACTCCTCCCTGAGTCTTGAAATACATTTCTATGGATATTTATTTTAATAAAGTGGATATTTGCCGCAAAGAGTGCCAACCCTCTGAACAACCTTCTCCCTGGAGTTGTCAAAATCAGTAAGTGTCATATGAATAAGTTCTGCAATCTCCTTCATATCCTCTTCCTTCATGCCCCTTGAAGTAACAGCAGGGGTACCTATTCTTATACCGCTTGTTATGAAAGGACTCTGTGTATCAAAGGGGATTCCGTTTTTATTAACTGTTATGAACACCTCATCAAGCATAAACTGAGCTTCTTTACCTGTAACATTTATATTTCTCAAATCCATCAGCATAAGGTGGTTGTCTGTTCCGCCTGAAACTATGTTAAGTCCTTTGTCCATGAGGCTCTGTGCAAGAACCTTTGCATTCTTAACTACCTGATTCTGATAAACTTTGAATTCATCTGTCATTGCCTCTTTAAAGCTAACAGCCTTCGCAGCAATCACATGCATCAGAGGTCCACCCTGAAGACCCGGAAAAACTGCCTTGTCTATCATTTTAGCATACTCTTCCTTACAAAGAATCATACCTCCACGAGGTCCCCTTAAAGTTTTGTGGGTAGTAGTTGTAACAAAATGTGAATAAGGAACAGGGTTTGGATGGATACCCGCAGCTATTAATCCTGCTATATGAGCCATATCCACCATCAGGTATGCTCCCACCTCGTCGGCAATTTCCCTAAAAGCCTTAAAATCCAACTCTCTAGGATATGCACTTGCACCTGCAACTATGAGCTTTGGATTGTTTTCTTTTGCAAGCTTCCTTAATTCCTCATAATCTATTCTAAAGTTGTCGTTTCTAACTCCATAAGGTACTATCTTATAGTACTTACCAGATATGTTTACAGGGCTTCCATGGCTTAAGTGGCCGCCGTGAGCAAGGTTCATACCTAATACTGTATCACCTGGCTCTAAAACTGCAAAAAACACCGCCATATTGGCCTGAGCGCCTGAGTGGGGCTGAACGTTTGCATGCTCTGCTCCGAATATTTGCTTAGCCCTTTCGATTGCCAGCCTCTCTACCTCATCTACAAATTCGCAGCCTCCGTAATATCTTTTTCCAGGATATCCCTCTGCATATTTATTTGTAAGCGGTGTACCCATAGCTTGCATAACTGCATTGCTAACAAAATTTTCAGATGCAATAAGCTCTATTTTGTTCCTTTGACGGCCAACTTCGTCTTTCATAGCCTTTGCAACTTCTGGATCAATTTTTAAAACTTCATCAATATTGTACATAAAAATCCTCCTAAGCATTTATAAATAAAATGTGATTAATCAAATGTATAGATTTTATAGACATTAAAAAAAGCCAAACCCACATGATTTGACCTCTGAAATCAATTATACACCTAACTCTGTCCTTTTGCCTGAGAGATTATTCCCACATCATCTGTGGCGAACTTGCCCCTTCGGCGCCTTGACGGTCTCTCCAGAGGTGCGTCCTGTTATAGTCTTTTTACCTGAAAGTGTAGCTTCTTCGGTGTGCCTTTATATATCACTTTTACCTAAAGCTTATATATTAAAAGGCATCTCTCCCATAACACTCATCCGCAATATTTTATTAATCTTTAACAAATTAATTATAATAACAAAAATAATTTATGTCAATTAAATGCCTAAATTTTTTTATGCCAATGTTGTAAAATCCTTTTAGAATGTAAAAATCAATTGATAATGGTACTCATATGATATAGAATAAGCCTAAACAAATTCAAATTAAGGAGGATTCAATGGATCGTCGTTATATAACAACAACTTTTTCATTTGATGACAAAAAAGTAGTATCTTACCTAGGCATTGTAAGGGGCATCACTGTTCGTTCGAGAAGTATAGTAGGAAACATAGGTGCAGGAATTCAAAGTATATTTGGAGGAAACATATCTCTCTATACTGAATTATGTGAAAGAGCCAGACAGGAAGCGTTTGAAATCATGGTACAGCATGCCGATCAGATTGGTGCAAATGCCATAATCGGAATGAGATATGACGCCAATGAGGTTTCACAAGGCATAACCGAAGTTTTATGCTATGGAACGGCTGTCAGAATAGAGTAGAGACCCTAATTCCCTATATATTGAGAAAGGGGCCTTAGGCCCCCCTTATACTCAACCATATCTAAATCGGCTTATTTTTATTATAGTGATTACTAAAGTCTACATATCCTTCACTGTGGAGAAATAAGTGTCAAAATCTTGTACCATTCCTCCAAACTGGATTAATACTTCTCTTAGCTGTGTATATTCCCATTTGGAAATTTTATGGGCATTTTTTTCTATATATCCCCTAATAGCAGGTAATGCTCTTCTATCTCCATATACACCCAAAGCATTTGCTTCGATGAATTTGTAGCTGCTTTCCTTAAAATATTTCTTTAATTGGTTGTAAACAGCATCAGATTTGTTTTTTGAACCTATTCTTGCCAGACTAATTAGCAGAAATCTATAAACCTGACCTTTTTTGTCACTGCTTTCAATCGCACTTACTACTCTTTCGATAGCAGGTTCTCCGATTGCCTGTATGGCATTCATAACTGCAGTCAATGTGTTTGCATCAGTCTTTTGATCTTCCATTTGTGATACTATCTTAAATAAAGGCTCTAATAATTTTGTGTCCCCAATTATTTCTGCGGTGTGCATTACAGCCTTTTGTCCAAATTTCATGCATTTTTGCTCATCCAATTCCAAAGAATTCAACATGGCTACCAAATCATCCAAAAGTTTATCCTGACTAGCCTTTATGTGTTTGGCCAGACCATTGGGGATTATGCCTGCGTTTTCAACTTCAAAAGCAACTACCAAATCTATCACATCAGATAAATTATTTAAAATTCCGAAATACTGGAGAGGTGTCATACCGCCGATTTCCTCATAGGCGATATTTTCCCAGGAGTTCATCACATCGTATGACTCAATAACAACATCGGAAACCATTTTTGTATATACTTCGTCATAAGTATTATTTCTAATTGAAGCTTCAAGATACTCCTTATTTTCGTCCTGAAACTTTTTTGCATGCTTCTTTAATTCACCAGACAAGCTTTCAGATATAAATTTGTGCTTTTCGTTAGTAACTATCATTCCAACACCTCATTAATAAAGTTTATATTCACTTGGTTTTAAAATCATTTTTAATTATAACATATATAACCCAAATGTGCTATTAAACTAATTCGTTCAAGTTAATATTGATTTTCAAAGGCTATGTCATTGTTAGAGGTATTTTTGTGTAAAAATAGGTTTAATAATTGTACGCATTGTTAATAAGTGATAATATTTATGTGGAAGATCAACTGGAAATATCAGTTTTAGTCCTGTAATTACATTAAAGCAGATTTTCCTCTATGTATTTGTTGACTTTTAGCTTATAATTCTCAAAGGTATATTCAGGTTGGAAGTCTTTCATAAACTATGCGTTCCAGTTCTACATCTTCAAGGTTTGTATAAATATAATTGCGTCCGTCTATGACTGCAAAACTAGTCCGTGTGCGTTACCCTTTGATATGTTTTTCGTTAGTACTATTTTGGGGTAACAATTTTATGCTTCTAACAATCTTCTCCATATCAGTGTAATCTCCAGTTGTACTGATCTGTACCTGATGCAGCTTCAGGATTAGTTGAGTATATCCATCCATCTGGAATATCTAAAGATATTCTATTGAAATTAGTAGTCTGAGTGCTTTCTTGCACTTGGGTATTATTATCAGTGATCTTTGCCGTCCTTGTTTCTCCGTTCCATGATACAATTGATCCAAGACTCTCAGAGATAAATCTTAGCGGAACCAATGTCCTATTCTGTATTATCTTGGCTGGTACATCAAGCTTTTTATGAATGCCGTTTATAGTTGCATCAGTACTATCTACTTTGATATTAACCGTTCGAGTACCTTTTACTCCTATTGCTGTTCTCGTATTCGCGTTCCAGGTAACAACAGCACCGAGAGCCTCAAAGATCGCTCTTACTGGTACAAGTGTCCTTCCATTCTCTATTACCGGAAACACATCAAATTTAACTATATTGTTATTAACTATTACTGTAATAGGATTAGCTGCTTCATGTACTATAGTAAGATTCAAAGTAAATATTACAGCAAACATTGCTGAAATTAACCTTTTTTTTCAAAATAAACATATTATCGCCCCACAATTTTATTATTTTTATTCTATCAGAATATAAAACATAATTGATTAGCACAAAAATATTTTACACACTGTTTTCATCCCTTAGTTGTGACTTCTCAACAATACTTATTTTGGGGTAGCTTTCCATAGTTTGATTGAAGTGCCTTGCTACAACCATTATATCTGTGATGTTTATTACTGAATTATTATCTACATCCATATCCGCCAAATAATTAGAATCGCCTTTAGAAGTATTAAAGGCTTTTGCAAGTTGAATTATATCGGCAATATTAATGCCTCCATCTTGGGATCCAACCAAATCCCCTACCCACAACTCAATTGGCGATTCAGGCAGAGATATAGAAATATTGTTATTATCTATAATAACATCCTCTATCTTCCTCTTTAAATAGTTATCCTTACTTATCTCAATATCATACCCTTTATCTGATCTGGGGACATTTGTAATTTCAAAATACCCGTTTTCATCAGATATAGCAGAAAACTGAGTACCAGATAATGATATATTGAATCCAGCTCTTAAAGAATTCAACAAGCTATCTGTAAAGTCCGGCTTGATATACCCTGTTATTTTGGATGTGTCCTGTATCAAAGTATTGCTGATTGTAAGTGTATAATCACCCACTGACAGTATTGATTCGTTATTGACAACAATATTATATACATTATTAGCTATTAAATTACAACATAAAGTATTGTTACCAACATCCGCGTATTGAATATACATACCATATGTGTCATAAATTTTTATGATAGAATTCATATCGGTTTTTATTTTAAAATAGTACGTACCCGATGTTGGAGGAATAAATTTAAATGCATCATAATCTTCCGGATAGTTTATGGAAGCGTTAGTATCACCAATTTGTACTATGGAAGCTTCTTTCATAGTGTTACCATTGTCATCTGCATGTGGTGGATAAATACAAATATTATAAGGTTCAACGTGTTTATACGATTTTATGTCAATGAAGTAAATTTGATTTTCCTGAAGAAAATAATAAAAATTAGAGGTATCTAATTTATAATAATACTTATCAATAATATTACCTTTTTTATCATATAAATATATATCATTGCTGTCAATCTCAGGCACTGATATACAATACAAACCTTTAACGGTAGTTGTTAAATTGAATGTATCGCAATCGCCATAATAATCAACTCTGCCAGATACGGGAACTTCCTTTCCCAATGTTTTTGAAAAGCTGGGTGTATTCCCAAAGTCATCTATAATTGGTCCTTTTAAAGTAAATGAATAGCTAAATGTTGCTAGATCTACGTCATTTTTAATGTAAATATAATATGTTTTATCTTTGGCTAAAGAAAAATAAGCTTTTGAAACATTGTCAGTAGCACCGCAATCTTTGCTCACTGTATTGCCATCTGAATCCAGAATTCCTATAGCATTTCGCATATATGTATAAGGACCAATGCCGGGATTGACTTTTGTATTAATGTTATCCATGCAGTACATACCACTTATTAATGGTTTAAAGGAGAAATAATCTTCATCGCAGTTATTGATTTCTCCTTTGATCTCGGTATTCAATTGGATTTCTGTTGCTGTTTCTACTGAATTTCCATAATCGTCTTCACTTGATTCTTTAAGTTCGAATGAATATCCGAAGGATGAAGCATACGCATCATTTCTAACAATAATATAGTATGTTTCTGCTTTTTTCATCTTGAAATACGCCTTTTCACCACTATAGTTAACTCTTGCACTAAGGTTATTGGAATCAATAATTACCAAATTGCTTGAAGGATAATTACCAATATAGTATATTCCTGTATCTGAAGGCTTAAAGTAAAAGAAATCAATATCATAATGTAAATTTGCATATCCTACAATAGGACTATCCAATTGGATTTCCTTTGCTGTATCCTTTGAATTTCCTTCATCATCAATTGGTCCTTCAAGAGTAAAAGAATAATCGAATATTGAACTTTTGAAGTTATTTGAAATAGATATATAATATGTAGTGTCTTTCGTTAGATTAAAATATGCTTTTTCATGGCAATAACCAACACTTAAATCATTGCCGTATGAGTCAATAATTCTGGTGATGTCACACAATACGGGAGGAGAACTATTTCCAACTATTTTAAAGCTGTCCATGCAGAATACACCATCAGTTGAAGGTCTGAAAGAAAACCAGTCAATGTCAAAAATGTAGTTATTACTACCCTTAATTATAGTATCCAATTGAATTTCCCAGGCTAATTCTTTTGCATTTCCATAATCATCTTCAATGGGCCCTTTCATTGTGAATGAATAGGAAAATGTAGAATCAGGAAAATTACATTTTGTAGAAATATAGTATATAGTATCTTTTTCTAACCAAATGTATGGATCTGAATCTCTATAATACACTATTCTTATAATTTTTCTGTTTTGATCAAAAAGCGTAAAATTTCCATCAAAGGTGGCATACCCATTAGTTATCTTAAAGTCATCTATGTAATACATTCCTTCAACAGAAGTTCTAAAACTAAAAACGTCGCTTTCTCCAAGTAAACCTGCAATACCATTAACCTGATTATACATCTCAATTTCATATGCTGAATCGGTTGAATCCCCATAATCATCAATAAATGGCCCTTTTATCTCAAAAGAATAATTAAATGTTGAATTTACTGAGTTGTTTGATATGGAAATAAAATAAGACTTGTCATTACTCAGATTTAAACATGCCCTAGAATTGCCGTCATAATAAATATTCATATTATTACCGTCAGAATCAATCATCTGTAAAACATTTTTTATATTAGGAACCGGATTGTAGTTGCTGATATTTGATAACATAAATCCGTATATAAAATACTTCCCATTTGCTGAAGGCGTAAAACTGAAAAAGTCCCTGTCATTCAGGTAATCCATTTTGCCCATAATTTTTTTGTCCGTTTGGACTTCTTGGGCTGATTGTTGGAGTAATGGATTTATTGTGGGTGTTGGTGTACAGACAAATGTTGAATACACGCTTTCCATTACTGTTGGTTCAGGTGTCTGGTAAACAGATTGTTCGCTATTAATTGGAAAACCTATATTGAAATTCGCAATTAATACAGAAAGTACAGCCAAAAAGCTTAACATCTTTTTTATTCCACTAGTAATCATTTCTTTCTCCCCTTTTTAAATTTAACTCATAAGTATTTCCTAGCATATAAAAAATTTTATATTATTTAATAAATAAATCTTATCATTTGTATACTTAATTATCAACAAAGGGTTAATTTGATTAACAAAGATTAAAATAATGAAATAAGTGAAGATACATAAATCAATTGAGTATCTTTCGAAAAATGGCCTTCACGCCCACAGGGAAAAAGGTTGGAGGTCATTATTATTATTATTAAAATTCAACTATTAAAATTTTACATAAGATTCCAATGATTCAAATTGTATATTATAACACTGATATGAATTATTGAATTAGATGGACATTCAGCTATTATATACATAAAGTTTAAAGTTTTTTATATTTTTCATACCTTTTGTACTATTATTTTCAAACCCGGTAAAATACTCTTATTAGATTTCTAATCATAATTAATTTTCAACAGAATAAAAACTCAAACTCTTACAAATTCTATATACGACTTTCATTAAAGAGCTTTCAAGGTAAAACATTAGTTTTTAACATTTAACTATCTATTTATAAAGAAAGGAGTCTAACAAATGAACAAGAGCAAGAAACCTAGAACAACTATTACACCAAACTCTCAAAACAAGACTGAACAGGTGATAACTCAAAATGCAGCAAATCCTGAATTTAAGAATAAAGCAAAGGGTAAGCTAATTGATAAATAAATAATAAATAAAAAGTAGTTGTACAGTATTATATGTATTATATAAACACCGCAACTACTTTCTGTCTATTTTTACTCAAGCAAACTCATTAGGCAACCCCTTTATTTATTGTCCACTGTTACATTAATTAACTTTACTGAACGATTTATCATTACAAAGGACTCCGCCCTCGTTACTTCCTTTTCTGGATAAAACATATTTCCAGGATATCCTTTAATAATATTCATTTCAACTGCTTTTGCCACATACTCCAAAGCCCAAGTATGAATGTTCCCTGAATCAGTAAAACTCAATTCTGTGCTTTGAGCCTTTCCAAAAGCAAATGCTCTAATTAAAACAGCAGCCGCTTCCTCACGGGTAATATATTTGGAAGCCTTAAATGAGCTATCATCATACCCAATCATAAGCTTATTCTCAAGAGCTGTTTCGATATATGGTTTTGCCCATTCAGCAAACTCTCCTGCATCTTTGTACTGGATGGAACCTGTATTGACTATCTTAAGCTTAAGCACTGATACAATAAGCTTAGCCATTTCAGCTCTTGTAATTTTAGAATCTGGCTTAATAGTATTGTCATCATATCCACTCACAATTTTGTCTTTCATAAGTTCCGAAATATCTGTCTCCGCCCAATGTCCTTTTATGTCCTGGTAGCCTGAAAATGCTTCAGGTATTTTTTCTTCCGGAACAGTAACTATAGTCGGTGTTGTAGGAGTATTAATATTGTTTGTAGATGTATTAGCATTTGAAACTATTGTTGGGTAATTCACCCTCACCACACGAACCTTGTATGTTTTTTGCGTTTTTTGATCTTGGGCAATTACAGTGAAACTTAAGTCGTTATCACCGATTTTCAGATCAAGTACTCTTGTGTTTCCGCCTGCAATAGATGCACCTGCATCATATACACTTGCAGCTACTGAAATACTTTGCGTGCTGCTAGATACATTTATCTGGTATTGGGTTTTTGATGGTGAAAACGCGGGTGTCAGTTTTCCTTCACTCGAAGTAATGCTTTTTAAATCCGCATTGTCGGATAATACATTGACGGTTCGGATGCTTGGAACTGCCGCGTTTCCCGCTGAATCATACACTGAGTAGGTTACTGAATAACAACCTGGAACCAATGTATCTACATTGTTTTGCACAAGAATTTGTTCATCCTTTATAATGTCAAAATTGTCTGTTGCACTTGCTCCTGGGTCTATGTATTCACTCCCTACAACAATGCTTGTGATGCTGTCACCATTAATATTAATGCTAGGGTTTGTTTTGTCAAAATAAACCGAAGATGTCACACTTAAAGGTTGCCCCACAAAGTTTTTTCCATCTGCATTTTTTTCAATTGACGAATAATCGCTTATAGTAACCGGAATATAGCCTTCGGTATTATCATCGCTCATTTTATAAACCGCTGACCATACACCTTCTTGTTTGGTTACCTCCGCTTCACTTCCGCCGATCATTACCTTAGGTGCTGTAATAGCTTCACTTGGTGTTATTGTTAAAGTGATTGTATCTCCTATCTTTGCAAATCCATTATTCCTGTTACTGGATGTCACAAAGTAATTTTTGATACTGACTTCCGGGGAGCCAACCTTTTCCCAGGAAGAATATGCAGTCGTACTTTGGTTGTAGGGCAAGCCTTCCCCGTCATCAGTGCATGTTATTTTAACACGGATATACTCATCCCTATCATCTGAAGTCAATTTATATGAGTCCTTTGTTGCACCAGCTATATCTGTTACATTCAAGGCCTCTAAGCCTGAAGTTCTTTGCCATTGATACGAATACGCCAGATTCCCTGATTTTAAATCAGTGTTATCATTCCACATACCTGTTGTTGCATTCAAGGTTTGACCCACCCAATAACTTCCTGATACAGCAGGTTTCGTTGTGTTGCTTGGCGGATCATTGATGGGCTTTATTGTTATGTTAATTTTTGTTTCAATGACTTGACCATCACCATTGTCTTGGTTAAGTACCACCAGGTCCGTTCCACTGTAATTTAATACTGGTGTATATATTACAACCCACTTTCCATCTCGTATTCCAGTATTGGCAGTACCATGTGAAGGATTTGTCTTAATGCTGTAGCTGGTACTTGAGCCATTCCCTTGTGGCAAAAGGATAAGATTATCTTTACTATCCTCATCAAAGGAGGAATCCAGCATGATTGTGTAATTTAACTTTACATTAGCTGAATAATCATAATCTTCAACTACAATTTGTTTGAAGCCTGCACTGTAATTTTGAGGATTCCAATAATCAACACCCCTTAAAGTATAAGTCTCAAACCCTTTTGTATAGTTCTTAGGGTTCCAATAAGCTTCATCCTTAAGTACATAAGGTGTAAAAGCCCTAGTATAGTTTTCAGGGGACCAGTATGTTTCATCTTTAATTTTATAGGATTGAAATAAATTATTTGCTGTATTTGATGGAGCCCAATATGCTTCATTTTTTATTGCATAAGGCTTCCAATGGGAGGAAGTTGCACCTATTTCATTGATATTTGCATTGGTATACCTTGAAGCAAGTATACTTGAACCGTAGATAGTATATCCCCTACCATTTGAATCTTCCCTGGAACATAAATAATAATTGTTTGTCTGTTTGCAATATACAATATCTCCCATATGAGGGCTCATATCAAAAAAGTCGTTAATGATTACGAAGTTATAGTCTTGGGTTACCTTATAGTATGAGCCTTTATCCGAGAAATAATCTCCGGCAGCATGCTTTCCGCTTATGACACCAATTGTCCCTTGTGGTGTATACGATCCAGTGCATTCATAGTAACCACCGTTAAAAGAAACTTTATCTCCAGTATTATATGTCTTTTCTACCTTCCATTCAGGAACTGTTTCCAAATATGGAGTATGAGCTGTTTTTACCTCATAGTAATTGTTGTTGTATCTGATGATATCTCCTGTTTTATATGTACTTGTTATATTCCAATTAAAGACTTTATCTGCTTCAGGCGTATGCTCTTCTGTTACCTGATAGTATTTCCCATTTCTCTCAACAATATCTCCTACTTTGTATGTGTTCCACATTTGCCATATTGTATATGCATCCAAGGTGGGAGTATGTGGGCTATTAACTTTATAAGCAGCTCCACCATATGAAACAATATCTCCTATATTGTAGGTTTTTCCTACTTGCCAGGGCATTGCCTGATCTATTATGATACTGTGGTTACTGATGCATTCATAGTGTTTGCCATCATATAGTAGCACCTGTCCCTTTGTGTAAGCTGCACCGTTTGCACCATCCCAAGATTTGCACGGGTCCATGGCAGGATACAATCGCACATTGTTAACATCCTTATCGTTTAGTTTTCCATCATAGTTTAATATGACAAAATCGCGTTTTTTGAGGTTGGTTCCTGTCACCTTATAATGGTTACCTGTCTTCAACAGATTTGTCCCTGTCAAACTTCCTTGTCCATCAAAATCAAATTCCAAAACGAAATTATCAATGGTATTGTTATGTACAACATCATCATAATCGTTTGTAAATTTAATCTGAAGCTTGGCATTTTCGTTCACCGATTCAATTCCCAAAATTACACCGCTCGATGTAATATCTACTTTTGTAGAATCGGCAAAAACTCCACAAACAGGAGATACCACCACAACCATAGATAAAATTAAAGATAATACCCTTCTTTTAAACATTCTTCCTACTCCTTTTTATTTATTTCCTCCAATGGACTGATAGCATTTAAATTTTAGCCCGGAGGCTGGAATTAAACAGCACCCTCTCGGTCCCAAGCCAAGCACTCTTCATTGAAAATGATTCAATTACTGGCTTAAAGATACATAAAAAATCATTTGTCGCCAAGCATATGCAGTGTTTTTAGTCATGATTAATTTACCATGCCAATGATCAATTTTTGTTTGCTGACGCTTGCATATCCATTTAAAGCAATGCTGTGCCAATTTTATCAACACTTCATTCAACTTCTCTTTTAGATCAAAGGTAGCATAGCATACGTATTCTTATTATAAATGTACTAATAAATCCTGAAATGCTCATAACACTAATGGGAAATATATTTATCTTCCCCTAGCTCCATCTATAACGCCTGCTATAAACGCCAAAATAGGTATACTTGCTAAAAAAGTAGCAGTAATAATGCCAGACAATTTTAATATCCTGCTCTTTTCCTTGTTACCTATAAAAATTAATAATATAGATACTATCAAACTTATTATATATACAGCATATGTTTCCAAGTATGATTCCTCCTATAAATTATTACTACTGTTGCCATAGGCTCTATCTATCACTATTTTTAGTATATCATTTCCAAATTAACATTAAAAGTACTTTATAAGTGCTCAATAATCTGTTAAACAAATAATTGATCGAATAATTGTTCGTCTGGCTTTGTCCAAGGGTAAGCTGAACTATAGGTTGTCCAACAAAGTTCACTGCACCAACTCCTTCATAAAATGCACGTAATACAATAGGAATAGGACCTAAATTCAACTCTTTGAAGTATCTCATCAAACAGATTATGAATATACTCAACTGAAAAATCACCAAACTGCAGATTGTAGCCATAATAAATGGTTACAGTAAATTTTGATATATTTTTAATATTTTACTTATTTTTTAATAGAATACTAGAGGATACTTTTTAAATAGGGTAAAAACTTTGACTACAATTATTTTAATTTCAATAATAATAGTACTTGCATTACTATTACTTTATAAACCTGTTAAAACAATTTATCTAAGACCCCTGATTCTTCCGATACTATGTATTATCTTCATAATGTCCATTGTTTTGTTTCCAAAAACCTCGGTATCAGCTGCATTAAAAGGCATCAATATATGTTTGAATATTGTATTCCCTTCTTTATTTCCTTTTTTAGCTGCATCAGAGATTCTGAACAGAACAAGTTTTACAAAGGCAGCAGGCATACTCCTAGAACCCATTATGAGGCCGCTTTTTAACGTCCCCGGCTGCGGTTCTTTCGCGGTTGCCATGGGTATAACAAGTGGTTATCCTGTGGGTGCAAAAATCACCGTTGACCTGAGAAATTCAGGTCAAATCTCCAAGTATGAAGGAGAGAGACTTCTGGCATTCACAAACAACTCGGGGCCTCTCTTTATCGTGGGGGCGGTTGCTACAGGAATGTATGCAATGCCTCGCCTGGGTTTTTTTCTTTTACTGTGCCATATACTATCGGGACTTACTGTTGGCCTATTATTTAAGTATTACTGTTTTGGAAAAACTAAACCTAGGGACAGTAAAAACTCAGCTGCAAATAAAAATTTCCCGAGTAAAGTTCCAAATAATACTTTGGATCGCCTTAAACAGGAAATACTTAAAAACAAAAATTCCAAGGGTTCATTCGGTGCAATTTTTGGAGATGCCATAAAAAATTCTGTATCCGTTATGCTCCTTATAGGAGGTTTCATAACCTTCTTTTCTGTACTTATCAATCTTCTGATAGACATTGGCGTTATAGAAATAATATCACTACCCTTTACATTTATATTATCGTTTGCAGGTTTTACAAGCGAGGCAGTTTATTCTTTGATATGCGGTTTTTTTGAAATAACTACAGGATCAAATATGATTGCCAGCACCGGAAACATTCCCTTTGCATTGAAGCTTTCTCTAGCAAGCATGATAATAGGCTGGGCAGGCTTATCTGTGCACTCACAGGTATTGGGAATTGTATCACAATCAGATCTTAGCATAAGACCTTATCTTGCAGGAAAATCTCTGCATGGCTTAATTGCTTCAGTATATACTTATGTGTTATTTAAGTTGGCAGGGCACTATTTTGATTTTGAAAGCCAGGTTATAGCATCTTTCGAAGGGATTACAGAGTACAATTGGCTCGAATCGTTTTTATATTCCTGCAAAGTATTGGTTTTTGCTTTTATATTTATGATTGTTATATTGGGTATAATAAAATTTGTTCACCTTGCAAAGGGCTTAATCTACAGATAAATATTATGGTGTAGCATACACTATAATTTCTCACGACATAAAAAACAACCAACTGCTAAACCCCGCCTAACAGGTCATTTAGCAGTTGATTATTTTTTGATCATGACTTATATACTTTTTTCATATATTTTCTTCAGTTGATTTCCCAGATTCTCCAGTTCCATAAACGATTCATTAATTGAATTTAGTATCCCATTCTGCTTTTCCAATGAAGTAAGCACCTCCTGGGTAGATGCCGCACTCTCCTCAGATATACTGGCTACTGATTCTATTCTGTTATACATCATCCCAAAGCCGCTTCTTACACCGTCAAAGCTCATGCCTGCGTTAAATATTTCCTTTTGTGAGTTTTCCGCATCTTTTCTATAAAATTCAAAGTACCCCTTTATGTCTTCAATAATCTTATTTCCTTCACCAACCGCTTGAAATCCCTTTTCTGCCTCTGTATATGCAGTGGAGATCTTCCCACCAATATTCCCAAGTTTGGATGCTATTTCTTTTGCTGCATTATCACTTTGTATTGCAAGCTTCCTTATTTCATCAGCTACAACAGCAAACCCCCGGCCGCTTTCTCCTGCCCTCGCAGCCTCAATTGCAGCATTTAAAGCAAGGAGGTTGGTCTGTTCAGCTATGCCGCTTATAAGTTCAAGAAACCCTGTTATATCTTTCATACTGTCTCTAAGTACACTTACTGCCGAGAGGGACTCTGATACAGCAGAATCCAAAGTATGCATTTGCGAGTACATCATCTCTACTTTTGTTGTTCCGCTTCCAACCCTTTCAAGCATTCCGTCAGATATTTTATTTATATTTTGGGAAGCTGCACCTGCCTGATTAACATTTTCAGAAATATCAAAAGCTTTATGCATAATTTTATTTATATCATCTGCTTGTTGCTGTATTCCCTTTGCCATTTCATGCATTGCTCTCTGAATGTTGGTGCTGGACTCAAGCATACTGTTTAGATCATTCTTTGAGACGTTTATTTTATAAAACAGCTCCTTTAAATTACTTTCCATGTGGGTTACTGTTTCTTTAAATTTATTTGCAGCTATATTTGATCTCTCCGCATTGTCCTTGGAAATTACAATTGCTTCATTTCCCCACCTGGACAAATAGTATAAGGCTGCCATGATGCCATTAAAAAACACAAATACCAGCAAAAACTCACCAAGCCCGTGGTTAGCTCCAATCAGTTTGTCAGGTATAAAAATGTATTCCAATATTAATAATATATTAGCCAGTGTACCATTTATCAAAATAATTTCTTTTGTGAAAAACACAGCTGTCAATGTAATTGATGCCACCAAAATATAGTGTTTGTCAAGTGAGTAGCCTCTAAAGTAAAAAAGTGCCAGGGGAACAATCAATGTTATCATCCCAACAAATAAACCTTTTAATTGGAATCTTACTTTAAAAAGCATTAGAGCAGTAGTTACAACTGCAACTGGGAGGGTTTTTAGCAAGCTATCTGATATAGACTCTTTTCCAAATAAAATTGATTCTACTAAATACATTGCAACTAAGACCAGTACAAACACTAGTGTAAATCTTTCTACCTTTTTTTCATCATAACCCTTCCTGCTTTCTTTCATACCAGCACCCCCAAGGCATAAGCTAATAAGATGGTACAATATTGACTTAAACTTTATCGTCAATTTCTCTAATTCTATTAATAGATAAAAAGTTATTAATCTTTTACATTTATTAATGACAAATCACGATAAAACCCGCCTTAGAACAGTCTTTGATTTAACAATCATTGTACCAATATTTAGCAATATGTCTTAGATAATATCTTTACTATTTATTAGTGCATCATGTATACATAATGAATTATCCTCTTCGTTATATAATTTTTCAAACCTTACTCCATACTCACAAATACCTACATCTGTTGCGGAGTATCTGCTCCACATAATGTCGCATTTGACAAAGTAACTCCCTATCACCTTGACAAATGGCCTTGGTAGCTCAAGATACAAACTGTCACAAGGATAATAATTGCTGGATTTTATCATGGCTCCGCTTCCCGATATATTTACCAGACTAGCCTTTTCCCAATTTGTTTCATTATTGGATATTAGAATTGGATAATCAAACATATTGTACCTTATACTTTTTCTTCTTTCACACATAAATAATCACCCTTAACTATTAATTTATTTTTACTCCTAAAATTACAACAAAAACATTTATTCAAATAAACTAACAGCAAGATACAGAATGTTAAAAATATATTTAGTAAATCCTATATTTATTTCGTAACATTTATCTAATAACTTAATAATGTTTATAATATTTTTATGGAATTTATACTGATTTTTATAGAGAAGCAGAACACGGCATAGAATATGCAGAAATTTTCCAGATATAAATCAAACCTGTTAATTACCTAAAAGTAACTAACAGGCTATTGTCAGCTGTTTTATAAATAACGAATGTCTATTGTTGGCACATATAACATTACGGTATATTTTCAAAATGTTTATTATTTGGACTTTTTCTTGAATCATCCTCTATAAATTGGCCATACTTAAAAAAGTTATCATAGCCGCTTGTGTTTTCAGAATCCATCTTCAATCTTAACAGAACATCTTTGTCATGTTGACTTAACCTTACGTACTTACTTTTTTTTGGTTTAATCATAATTTTGCACCTGCTTCTAAATTTACTATTGTTGGTATACCTGTTTATTCATCACCTGTTAAAAGGATTACTGTTCTACCACCTCCAATCAGTAAGTTACACATGTTTATATTATATAGTATGTCAAATAAGAAAATATATATTATTTTATATTGATATTTATTTTCAAGTAAAGTTGTCTTGTTTGAAATTCTTAAGCACACTTTCTATTATTTCTGAACTATAGCCCCTATGCCTTAGAAAATAATATACTTTTTTAATTATCTTTTCATCATTAAAATCATATTTACCAAATTTTTTTCTCACCAGGCCTTCTGCAATTGCACTTTCGTCTATATCCACCTTATCTAGGACTTCTTCAATAATAGAATCGGATATACCTTTGTTTCTGAGCTCAAACCTTAGCATTTTCAAGGATTTGGGCTTTAGTTTACACCTGTCTTGAACAAATTTTCCGGCATACAGTAAGTCATTAATATATCCCATTGTCGTTAATTCCTCAATAACTTTAAGGACTGTTCCCTCATCAAATCCTTCATCTCTAAGGCGGTTGTATATCTCCTTTTCACTCCTCATCTTCAATGATACAAACCTGATTGCCATAGACTTAGCATTCCTGAAATTTATTTTATGATTTATGTAATCAAATTCTTCCTTTGTGATTTCTTCCTTTTCATAAAGGTTTAACCTGAAATAATCATCTTCAGAGATTACTAAAGAATAATTCCCCTCTATATCCACTATAACAGTGTCCTTGTCTCTTTTAATATTTGTTATTAACATTTCATCACCTGTTTGTATCCTTAAAAAATATTAAACAAAAAGGGGCTACCTTATAAGGGTAAAGCCCCGCAGCGGAAGTAATCTTTCATTCATGCCTAATCTTATACATCATCTTCAAACATTTCATCGTCATCTGTTTCTATATGGTTCTCTTTATTCTTGCTTACCGTTATGCTTAAGCTTTCTCTAATCTTTGCTTCAATCTCATTTAAAAGCTCTCTGTTCTCTTTCAGGAACTGCTTTGCGTTTTCCCTGCCCTGACCTATTCTCTGCCCATTGTAAGAAAACCATGCTCCGCTCTTGCTTACGATATCCAAGTTTACTCCAACATCAAGGATATTACCTTCTTTTGATATACCTTCACCGTAAACTATATCGAACTCAGCTTCTTTAAATGGCGGTGCCACCTTATTTTTAACAACCTTTACTCTGGTCCTGTTTCCAACCATATCACTGCCCTGTTTTATAGTCTCAATCTTTCTTACATCCATTCTAACTGATGCATAGAATTTCAAAGCCCTACCGCCAGGAGTTGTCTCAGGGTTTCCAAACATAATACCCACTTTTTCTCTTAACTGGTTTATAAAAATTGCTGTGGTCTTGGATTTGCTGATAACACCAGCCAGCTTTCTAAGTGCTTGAGACATAAGTCTTGCCTGCAGACCTACGTGTGCATCTCCCATCTCACCGTCTATTTCAGCCTTAGGAACCAACGCAGCAACCGAGTCGATAACTATAACATCAATAGCACCACTTCTTACAAGTGCTTCAGCTATTTCCAAGGCTTGTTCTCCCGTATCAGGCTGAGATACAATAAGGTTATCTATATCAACACCTAATTTCTTCGCATAAACCGGGTCCAGGGCATGTTCAGCGTCTATAAAAGCAGCTTCTCCTCCAGCTTTTTGAGCCTCTGCAACAATATGAAGTGCAACAGTCGTTTTACCGGAAGACTCTGGTCCATATACCTCAACAATTCTTCCACGTGGAACTCCTCCAACACCTAAAGCTATATCAAGTCCCAATGCACCGGTCGGTATCACTTCCACACTCAAGTGAGTACTTTCACCCAACTTCATTACAGCACCCTTACCGAATTGTTTTTCTATTTGGCCTAAGGCCATCTCCAAAGCTTTTTTCTTTTCCATTAATTATTCCTCCTTGCAGAACATGTCGAACATCCGTTCTAGTTTATTATATATCAATATTTCTGCTCCGTCAATAAAGATTGTTATTTTTAACTTCAATATATTTTCAATGTCTAGGAAATTATGGTGCCTCACAGGACTTAATCTAGAATTTAAAAATCTTCTTCATCCTTATTCTTATAGTGCTTACAGCATTCTGTGCCTCATCGATTTTTAGTATTAATGCTGCTCCAAAATAAACAGCTACTCCAACAATAATGTATACAGCTAATAAAATAAACTGAATTACCTTGGAAAAATCTGAAAACTTTACAAAGCTGTTAATTGCGAAAAGAACAGCACCCATTAAAAGTGCAGATGGAACAACCTTTAAAGTAAATATCATCAATTTCTTTATGTAAATACCTTTCATTTTTCTGTTGAGAATCAAAATAAGCAAACATGCATTCAGCGTGCTAGCCGCCGAATAAGCAAGTGCCATTCCTGCCACACCTAATGATGTGTGCCTCAAAAGATAGCTTAGCAAAATATTTAGCAAAATAGTGGTAACCCCTATAAAAAGAGGAGTCTTTGCATCGTTGTCTGCGTAAAAAGCCCTGTTTAGCACAGTAACTACGGACTGGGTAATGAGTGCTATGGAAAAAAACATCAATATATTTCCCGCGTTTACAGCAGCAGCATCGCCAAACTTTTTGGACAGCTTGAAAATTGAAATAACGGGATAATTCAGCACCACTAGCGCAACCGCAGAGGGTACTGTCAGAAGCAATACAGTCTTCAATCCCTTTAAAAGAGTGTTTTTATATTGGTCTATTTCTCCTACTGCAAGATTGGCGGACAACATGGGAAGCATCGCTATCCCCATACCCTGTGCAAAAACTCCGTAGGGCATCTGCCATATTCTGTCTGCTGTTTGAAATGCAGTAACGTTTCCTGTGCCAAAAAAAGGAACAAAAAAAGTGGTGATAATAATATTTATTTGTACAATTGATGATGAAGCCAAAGACGGAACAGAAAGGGAGAACATCTTTTTAAAACCGACATGATTCCAAAAAAATGCAGGGCGATAGAACCTCATGTTCTTAAGGCCAAATGACAGTTGAAACAAAAAGTACAATATTGAGCTTGCCATAACCCCAACTGCAACAGCCTCAACCCCAAACCTTGAGAATATAAGTATGCTTAATGCACTGCCTATATTATAAATAGAGGGCCCATAAGTGGCAGCCGCAAACTTGTTATATGAGTTTAAAATGCCGTTAGTAATACCTGCCAGCATCAAAAATGCTACCGACGGAAAGAGTATCCTTGTAAGTCTGACAGCTAAATCTAAGGATTTCAGCTTCATATCAAAGACATCATTTGAAAAGCTAACAATCTGTGGTGCAAATATGACGCCTAAAACACAGGTAAATACCATTAATATTAAAACACTATTTATAAATGTACTCACAGCCTTCCAGCCTTCCTCTTCCTCATCCCGTGCCAAATAGCCAGATAATACAGGAATCAAAGCGGCAGCTATGGCACCACCCACAAGAAGATCATACATCAGGCCAGTAATTCTAAAGGCTATTACATATGCATCCCCAACTTCATTGGTTCCAAGAATGTTGGGGATGAGAATCTCCCTTATAAAGCCCGTTATCCTGCTCAATACAATTGACAGCATAACGATAAAGGCTGTTTTTGTTAATTTTTTCTTTTGTACAGGACTCAAATCAGTATCCTCCCAAAGCTATATTAAAATTGTTAATGACCTTACATTTCTCAGTCTCATTATCAATATTTTTTCAAAATATATCTTCTTATAATGTCAAGTGCATTTAAAACAGTATTATTCCTAATTCTGTTCCTGTTTCCCCATAGGTTTAACCTTGTGCACTCCACTCCATTTTCATCCGCTAAAGCAATATAAACAAGTCCTACAGGCTTATCATCAGCACCGCCGTCAGGTCCTGCAATGCCTGTTATAGATAGCCCAAGCTTTGTATTCATAACTTTTCTTATATTAACCGCCATTTCTTCAGCGGTATAGCTGCTAACCGCACCATATGTATTAAGGGTTTCCTCCTTTACACCAAGGTTGTTGGCCTTTATGTCATTGCTGTATGTTACCATACTTCCAGCAAGCACTGCCGATATCCCAGGTATCTCGGTAATCCTGGCGGATAATAGTCCTCCGGTGCAGGATTCTGCAAAGGAAATAGATATGTTATTTTTAATAAGAAGCTCTCCTGCAACCTCTTCCATGTTTTTATTATCAACAGAATAAACTGCTTCTCCGAGCCTGTTTTTTATCTCCTCAATAACAGGCTTAATAAGTGTATCACCTTCCTCTTCATTTTGGCATCTTGCAGTAACTCTAAGGGTTACTTCACCATCCTTGGCGTAAGGTGCAATAGTAGGGTTTGTTTGATTGTCAATAAGATCAATAATCCGCTCCTCCATAGCTGCCTCACCAATACCGAATATCCTTAAAAACTTTGAAACTAACTTAAAGCTTGCCTTTTTGGAAAAGTAAGCAAGAACCGTTTCATCAAACATAGGTTTCATTTCCTTTGGAGGTCCTGGCAGCATAACAACTACCTTTGACCCATCCTCAATAATGCATCCGGGAGCGGTTCCGTTGTTATTTTCAATAATCAGTGAGCCCTCAGGCAAAAACGCCTGCTTTTTATTACTTTCTGTCATAGTTCTTTGTATTTTGTCAAAGAATTCTTTTATTTTATCAAGACTTTCCTGATGCAATACCAATTCCCTTCCAAAAGCTTCAGCTACTGTCTCCTTTGTAAGGTCATCCTTTGTAGGCCCTAGTCCGCCTGTCATAATAACTATATCAGACCTTTTCAATGCCAAATCGAGACAGTCCTTAAGTCTTGAAGGATTATCCCCCACCACGGTATGGTAATACACCCCAACACCTACTTCCGGCAGCCTCCCTGATATGTACTGTGCATTTGTATTTGCAATCTGCCCCATAAGAAGCTCTGTTCCAACTGCAAGTATTTCAGCTTTTATAAACTCACTCATAGTATAATCCTCTCATTTTCTTTATATTTTAACTCTTTAATCATTCCTCACTTAATATAACTCTATGCTCATTATAGCCAAAACATTTTAAAAACTCAAACACCTGTTTAAGAAACAATTTCAGGAGGTATAATATTAATAATTGGTATAACTAATGTTGAGTTGAACTGTATTACAATTAAGATCGCAAATGGAGGTGGCTTTTATGAATAAAGAAAGGATAATAAAGGTAGCTGTTGTGGGAGCAGGATATGTAGGCTCGACAACTGCATATACTCTAATGGTAAGCGGTCTTATATCGGAGCTTGTTTTAATTGATATAAATAAAGACAAGGCAGAAGGCGAAGTTATGGATATGAACCACGGTATGCCCTTTGTAAGGCCTGTTGATTTGTATATGGGCGATTATAAAGATTGTGCAGGAGCAGATATTGTTATATTGACTGCAGGTGCAAATCAAAAACCGGGTGAAACCAGGATCGATCTTGTTAAAAAAAACACAGAGATATTCAAGGGGATAATAAGCCAGGTATTAAAGTACAATTCCGATTGCATACTGCTTGTTGTAACAAACCCTGTTGACATACTTGCTTATGTAACCTATAAGATTTCCGGCTTTCCTAAAAATAGAGTTATAGGCTCGGGCACGGTACTTGACACTTCCAGATTCAGGTACCTTATCGGGCAAAAGGTAGATATAGACCCTAGAAATGTTCATGCTTACATTATAGGCGAGCATGGTGATACCGAGGTTCCCACCTGGAGTCTTGCAAATATAGCGGGAATACAGATGGACGAATACTGTAAAGGTCTTGATTTGTGTCTTGGAGAAGCTACAAGAAAAGAAATATTTGAAAATGTTAAGAATGCAGCGTATCAAATAATAAACAAAAAAGGAGCTACCTATTACGCAGTAGCATTGGCTGTAAGGCGTATTGTAGAGGCAATTGTAAGAAATGAAAACTCCATTCTCACTGTTTCAAGCCTAATGGAAGGCCAGTACGGCATTAATGATATCTGTCTCAGCCTTCCGTCGTTGGTAAACAGAAAAGGGATTGAAAAGGTTCTAGATATACCCCTTAACAGTGAAGAAATGATGCTTCTTTCGAAATCTGCAGCGGCATTAAAGGAAGCCGCAGGCACATTGGAATTATGACATAATTGTAAATTTTATCATAAGAATACATGTTCAATTCTCAAAAAAGTGTTATCGGTCTTTTATTTAAAAGTGCTGGCACCCTTTATTTCCAAGGGATTTGCAGCATACAAATTTTAAGACTGATAACTTTTTTATTTATACTCCATATCTGTGCATGACAGTTTTTCTTATTTTCTCTCTTCAATATCTAACTATTTTATAATATAATGATTTATATTAGAGATACAACTTAAAGCGGCTTAGGCACGATCAAAAAATAACTTCCTCTATAAATTTGGCTCATGTGTTGACTTAACTCGTCAACACCCACTCAAAAGCGGAAGTAATTTTTAAATCATACCTTAGTAAAATTGAAAACTCATCATTAGACAGAAAAAGGAGAAAATAATGGAGAATTCAGTTAAGGTACTAAATAGCATTGTTGAAAATGTAGAAAAGGTAATTGTTGGCAAAAGAAAATCTGTAGAACTGGCACTAATATCTCTCATATGCAACGGACATGTGCTTATCGAGGATGTTCCGGGGGTAGGCAAAACGAGTCTCATTTCATCTCTAGCAAGATCAATAAATGCTTCTTTTAAAAGAATTCAATTTACCCCTGATATATTACCGTCAGACATAACAGGTTTTTCAATGTACAATCAGAAAACAGGCGATTTTGAATATCGTCCAGGTGCAGTTATGAGCCAGATAATATTGGCTGATGAGATAAACAGAACTTCACCCAAAACTCAGGCAAGCCTTCTTGAAGTTATGGAGGAGAGTCAGGTTACAGTTGATGGAGTAACCCATAAAGTACCAAAACCCTTTATGGTACTTGCAACCCAAAACCCCATCGAATATCTAGGCACATTTCCTCTTCCCGAAGCTCAACTAGACAGATTCTTTATGAAAATATCCATAGGTTATCCCACTCCAGGAGAGGAAAGCTACATATTAAACAGATTCCGGCAGAACAATCCCATAGAGTCCCTAGATAAAGTAGCCTCTGGTGAAGATATAATCAAAATACAGGAGGAAATAAAGGAAGTACATGTTGATAAAACCCTTAATGATTATATTGTTGATATAGTTGCAAGCACAAGAAACCACAACGATGTAATACTCGGTTCAAGCCCCAGGGGATCAATGTCTCTGTTTAAGGCTGCTCAGGCATGGGCTTTCTACAATAAAAGAAATTTTGTTATGCCTGAGGATATTAAATATATGGTGGTACCGGTTCTTTCTCATAGAATAGTTCTTAAACAGGAAGCCAAATTAAAGAAAACAAACGCAGCTGATATTTTAGGATCTATCCTGGAAAAAACCAAGGTTCCTGTGGTGGACTACAATGTTTAAAAACAGGGTTTTATATGCATGCATTTTTCTATCTGCTTTGATATTTGCTTATTTCTTTGGCGGCAAGGTTCCTTACGGATTTCTTTATGTCGTTATTTTGATGCCTATAATTTCATTCCTGTACACTATAGTTATACTTATTAGGTTCAAATATACCGAAAGCCTTGATAAAAACTTTATAACAAAGGGTGATATTGTAAATTACAATTTAAGTATACACAATGAGGATTTTTTCCTCTATCCTTATATGAGGATTAACTTTTGCGGTGATGACTCCATATTTAAAGACCAGTTTCGCTCAAAAAACCTGTCCCTATTGCCATTTAAAGATAAAAAATACACCTTTGAGTTGGAATGCAAATACAGGGGCAACTACGGCATCGGTATAAAGTCTGTCCAGATCGAGGATTTTTTCGGACTGTTCAGACTTACATACAAAAATGCAGTAGCAAAGCACATTACAGTTTATCCTAGAATTGTATTTCTGGAAAGATTCAATTTGAAAACAAACTATATATGTGAAACCAACAGTACTTTAAACAACAGGTTTGAAGACATGACTACCGTATCCGACATCAGAAAGTATGCATATGGTGACAGCTTAAAAAAAATACATTGGAAGCTTACTGCCAAAACAAGGGATATGATGGTCAAAAATTTTCAAAGTACTACCCAGACAAGCAGCGTTATTTTCCTTGACCTTCTTAAAAGTCCTTATTCTCATGAAGTAAATACCATAATAGAAGATAAGGTACTGGAGTCATGCATATCTGTAATTTATTATTGCCTAAACAACTGGGTCCCAATAAATCTTGTTTATTTCAAGAGCGAAATAATAAACCGTACAGCCAGTTCGCCTCTGGACTTTAATGAAATTTACGACACTCTTACAACTATCAGCTTTATAGAAAAGATAGGATTAAAAGATCTGATGAAAGTCCACCTGATGGATAATATAACCAACTCCAACTTGGTTTTATGTACATCAAACATGAGCTATGAGCTTTACAATGAAATTTACAATGCAAATTATTCCGGATATGACCTGAGCATAATTTATATATCCCCTTCCGAACTAACCGGCAGCGTCGACAGTGATGCTGATACAATTTTATCAAACCTTACAGAAGCAGGGGTGGATGTTTACAAACTTAACATATCCGATGATATCAAATATATATTGGAGAGATAGCTATGTTCACTAATAAACAAACGCAAAACTATCTTATAAATTTTATACTGACTGTGCTTATGAGTTTTTGCTTTTCATATGCACTTACTACTACGTTAAACTTAAAATATCCGGCCTATATGCTAATATTGGCGATATCTGCCGTTACACTGTTTTATTCTGCAATTACAGTCAATAAGATTGTCTTAAAAATATCCCTTTTATCGATGCTTGTACTTGTCATAGGTATAGTAGGGTTTCTCTTTTATAAGTTGGGATTTAGTGAGATATATGTGAATATTGAGTACTTCTGCAATTGGCTTTATGACTATGTTTCAAGCTTCAAAGTCAAACTTGTCCCTGTATACGGCATCATAATAGCATCATTTTTTGTACTCGTAACCACATTATTTACCTTTATCTTTACAATTAAAAGATATAACTTCATTGTTATACTTATAAGCGGATCATTGCTGTTTGCGGTTCAGTTTGTAAACAAATATCTAATGACGATAAACACTTTTTATCTATTTCTATTCCTTATGGTCATTTACTACATGAAGCATATATTTATAAAGAATTCGTCGAGAGATACAAATGAGTATATAAGTCACTCCTCATTTTTGATCTTTATTGTACCGTTATGTGCTGTCATACTGTTCGTTACCTATATGATCCCTGTCCGTCCAAAGCCTTTGGAGTGGAAATGGATGGATAGCAAACTCAAGATATTCTATAACAACTACTTTAAAAGCGGTGTCCCGAGTAAATTTGATTATTTTTCCCTTACAGAAACAGGTTTTGGAACCGATTCCAGTAATCTTGGCGGTAAAATCAACAAAAACAAGAAACTGGTCCTTCGAGTAAAATCCCCTAGGCCTATTTACTTGAAAGGTTCCATAAAGGATGCTTATACCGGCCGATCATGGTTAAGCACTGATCATTCAACAAAAATGCTTGCAGATAAAAGCAGCAATCTCCCTATAGACTACAACGAAACCTTAAAATACTTAAGCACCGATAATATAAATCCCTATAGATTTGAAAATAACAGTCTATTGATTAATTATCTTGAGCTTTTAGTCGGTATGAGAATTCTTACAAATGATGAAGATGTGATAAGAAGGTACTTCACAAGAGACAAGATAGATATAACATTCCAAAACTTATCCACTAAGACTCTTTTCCTGCCGGAAAACGCTTACCAGCTAAATGTACCCAATATGGATGTCATGCTTGGAGCAAACGGGGATTTGACAACATCAGAACATATGACTAAAAATTTTAAATACAGCCTAAACTCTCTGAACTTTGTCATCAACAAAAAGACGGAGGACTTACTTCGTAAAAGCAACGAAGATCTATTTAAGGAATACTACAACTACATGGACTATGTTTTAAATATTAACAGTCAGATGATGGAAAAATCAAATAATGTTTTGCAAGCATACTCCGAGAATACCGATACCCCCACAGAATTAGTTGATATTGATGGATTTAAGCTAATTGTGTTCGCATTGGGTAAAAATGTTCTCCAATCCCCTAATGTGACTAACCAAGATAAATTCAGCAGCGTTCCCCAACTTGATTTTAGCAATGCTCCACAAAAAGTCCTGGATATGGTGGTACAGCATAGTAACAACAAAGGATCTGTTTTGTTAAATTCCTCCATTTTTAACATCAGTGAATCGGATAACGCATATAGCTATGTGGTCATACTTAACCAAGAGCTTCAAAAAGCTCCACCTGAAAATTCGTATTTCAACCTGCAGGATTTCCAATTACCAATAAATCTTTTTAGCAGAAATACATTGGAGCTCTTGAGATCCAACTCAAATGAAGCATACTCAAAATACCTGCTGCTTCCGCCTGATCTTCCTGAAAGGATAAAGAACCTTGCCAAATCCATCACAGATAATAAGTCTAATCGGTATGACAAGGTTAAATCAATTGAAAGATATCTTTCAAAAAACTACAAATATACCCTGACCCCGGATGATACTCCTACTGGAAGAGACTTCGTAGATTACTTCCTCTTTGACCTAAAGAAAGGGTATTGCACATATTATGCAACCTCAATGGTTGTTATGCTAAGGACTCTGGGGATCCCAGCCAGATATGTGGAGGGCTATATTGTTACTTCGGGTTCTAAAAAGGGCGATGAGTACCAAATCACCAATGAAAAGGCACATGCATGGGTTGAGGCATACTTCGAGGGATTTGGTTGGATCAAATTCGAACCTACGGCTGCATATGCCAGCAATGATCCTCAAAATAACCGGAATTCATCTGACGATGACAGCCGAACCGGCAGCAGGCCATCATGGATTGAAAACCAAAACAATTCAAACCCCGGCAACATGCAGGTTAATCAGCTTCCTGATAATGTAAATAAGCCTTTGATCATTTTGGGTGCTGTTATACTAGCAATATTTTTAAGCTTATTAGCCCTTGCAGCCTTAATACTTATCAATTATATAAAAGGCAGAAGGAAGCTTAGGATACTTTCTCAAATGGACCCTCGCGAAAGCATAGTATCAGTTTATAAGCAGATCTTGCACCACATGTCCATACTCGGTTATAATAAGCTTGATAAAGAAACTCCCAAGGATTTTGCAAACAGGTTGGGTAGTTCCATTGCTGCCAGCCGTACCAATCTTAATGCAGTAACCGATGTCTTTATTACTGCACGATACAGTAAAAACTTTGTTACTGATAAGGATAAGGCTTACGTACTGGACAGCTTCTACAACCTTACCTTATATACAAGGCAAAGCATGGGAAAATTCAAGCACTTTGTGCTGAAATACCTAAAAGGAAAAATTTGAAATTTAAGAAAGAGAGTGTTGATTATGAAAAAAGGTATTATTATGGTTTTATGTGTACTACTTGCAGTAGCTCTTGTTGTTATTGGAGTCATAAGCTTTAAGGATGACAGTAATAAAAACACTGATATCACATCTGATGTCACTTCTTCTCCTGAAAGCAGTGCCGCTGTTTCCCCCGAACCTGACAGCGGAACACTAAAGATGGCTGATGATTTTACATTGACAGATCTTAACGGTAATCAGGTAACATTAAGTGAACTTAAAGGAAAAAATGTATTCCTAAACTTCTTTGCAACCTGGTGTTCTCCATGCAAAAGAGAGCTTCCGGACATCCAAAAAATAGAGGAGGAATATAAGGATAAGGACTTGTTGGTATACCTGGTAGATTTAGGTGAAGATGAAAATACCGTTAAAGAATTCTTGAAAAAGAACAACTATACATTTAACGTTCTTATGGATATAAACAGTGATGCAGGAAATCTCTACAGAACCACTGAGATACCCACATCCTTCTTCATAAATAAAGAAGGTAGAATAGTCGTCAGACATACAAGCATTATGACTTATGAGCAGATGAAAAATAACGTTGAAAAATTGTACAAGTAGGTATATTAAAAGTGCCAATAATATTGCAAAATTGCATTTATAAAAATTGACTATAATATAATCATAGTATATACTAATTCTGCGGTAATTGTTTTTTGGAAAACACTGATTTGTACATTATGTAAACTCAGTTACATGCCGATATATTAAACATTCTGAGAGAATTATTTTCTGATGGCAGGCTGGTTTTATGCTTTCGGAAAATAAACATAGGTGTAATGAAATGAATATACGTAAATTTTATTTAATAATGACAACTACAATAACAATTTTTCTTTTTTCATCGGGTATATGGCTGCTCTTATTGATAAATACAACATCTGCAGCACATGATACTGGCAACGCAAAAAATTCGAACAGCCTTATAAATAGTATTATAAAGCCTTTCGTAGCCGATAAAAATCCCGTAAACATACTAGTCTTAGGCGGTGACAAGGTTGCTGGCAATACCGATACTATGATGCTTGTCAACTTCACCCCGGGCACAGGCAAAATCAGTATTTTATCCACTCCTCGTGACTCAAGGGTAAAAATCCGGGGACTTGGTTACACCAAAATCAATGCAGCATACCCAAGAGGCGGGGCGGAACTTGCAGTTGAGACCCTTTCCAATTTTCTCGGTGTAAGAATCAAGTATTATGCTTATGTAGATACCGCTGCATTTAGAAAAATAATAGATTTATTAGATGGGGTAGATTTTTATGTGCCTGCGGATCTCAAATATGACGACCCCATACAAAATCTTCATATCAACCTTAAAAAGGGTCAGCAGCATCTAAACGGTAAGCAAGCCGAGCAGTTTATGCGGTTCAGAAAGCCTACCCGGTATACAAAGGAAGTACAGGAATTCTATGACGGCAGCGACTTAAAAAGGATAGAAGCACAGCAGAACTTTATGCGAGAGTTGATTAGACAGAAGACCAATATCAAATATATATCCAAGGCAAACGATCTGATTGATGTCATACTTGATAGCATAGAGACAAATATAACAATGAGTGATGCATTAAAGCTTGCTCAGAATATAAGCAATATAGATACGGCAGGTATGAAGACCTTCATGGTTCCGGGAGATAGTGCTTATATCAACCAAATCTGGTATTATATTCCTGACCGTAAGGCCACAGAACTTATAGTTGATGAGAATTTTCACTCTGATTTAGGGGCTATACCGGCATATTATACAAATGAGGAAGACAGGGCTTCTATTAGAAGCAGCAAAACTCCAACAAGGCCTAAAGCAACAAAAAATCCGTCTAACTCTGATACGTCAATAAAGGGGTCAAAAACTCCTAAACCATAAAAAGGAGACAACACTAAATGGAAATACTAACACAATTGATTGACTTTGTACTGCACATTGATAAGCACCTGGCAGAGATAATTAAGAATTACGGCACATGGACCTATCTCATACTATTTATGATTATATTTTGTGAAACGGGATTGGTTGTAACACCTTTTCTTCCTGGCGATTCATTCCTTTTTGCACTTGGAGCACTTGGAGACAGCCTAAATTTGAAGCTTGCATATATCCTTTTAGTTGTTGCTGCCATATTAGGAAACACAACCAATTACCTTATAGGAAAATTTATTGGAGACAAGATTATTTCATTTAAAAAGTTTAGACTTGTAAAACCTGAACATTTAGAAAAAACACATGCCTTCTATGAAAAACATGGGGGTAAGGCTATTATTCTATCGAGGTTTTTCCCTATCATTCGTACATTTGCACCATTTGTTGCAGGCGTAGGCAAAATGAATTTTGTAAAGTTTTCCATATTCAATATGATCGGAGGAGTCTCCTGGATTACATCATTCATCCTTATGGGAGTTTTCTTCGGCAAAATCCCCGCGGTTAAAGAGAATTTTACTTTTGTTATAGTTGGCATTGTTGTAGTAACGTTTTTACCTGCTGCCATAACCTTTATCAAAAGCCGCACATCCAAAAAATAAGCATAAATATTGAAAAACATATTTTAAAAGATGCAAAAAACGAACTGATGTAGCGTATCAGTTCGTTTTCTTGTTGTCTGGGATATTATTGTGCATGCTATAGCACAATTTTTCTATCCCTTTATCGCTTAAGCAAATCTTTTAGTACATCAATAAATTCCGCCGGTTTCGTGAAACAATAGTCGGGATTATTCTCTTTTAGCTTCTCGTCCTTTGATGAAGACCAAAGGGCCAGCACCGACTTTACCCCAGCTGCCTTACTTGCCAGTATGTCTACATCAAAATCTCCCACATAAAAACTGGATTCTTTGGCCGCCGACAGAATATCCAATGCCATTAATATACCATCAGGATCAGGCTTTGGTTTCTTTGTGTCATCACCCGGTATCAAAACATCAAACATTCCCGAAAAACCTAACTTCTCGATGATTATGTTTGTAGCCCTCCTGCTCCTGCCGGTAAAAAGCCCAAGCTTTATTCCGTTAGATCTTATAAAATTAAGGAGAATATCCACTCCTTCAATAGGCTTTACATAATCGTTAAAATTGCTTTCAAAATGCTTCATATAAACATCGGGTGCTACATCATCCTTCTTATATTTCAAAAGCTTTTTTATTATTTCGGTGTCTATTGGCCCGAATTCTCTAAGAATTTCCTCATCACTATATTCTATATCGGAAAGCTCCATAACAGCCATTTTAAGTGCATGAACAGTAAGCGGGATAGTATCTGCCAGGGTGCCATCAAGATCAAAGATTACTGCATCAACTTTCATAATTCCTCCAATTTAAATCTCCTTGTAGAACACCTTATATGCTTTATTCATTGTATAAATATCTATTTTGCTTGTTATTTCAAAAGGAGAGTGCATGGATAAAACCGCTATTCCGCAATCAATAACCTCTACTCCCAGGTTTGCCAAAAATTGGGCTATTGTACCTCCCCCGCCAAGGTCAACCTTACCGATCTCCCCTGTCTGCCATATTATATGGTTGTCATTAAAGATTTTCCTGAGCTTTGCTATAAACTCAGGATTTGCTTCGCTTCCTCCAACCTTTCCTCTTGCTCCGGTATACTTCTGAAGCACGAGCCCCTTGCCCATAAAGGATGCGTTTCTCTTATCCTGAACACCTTCATAGTTGGGGTCCACACCTGAATTTACATCCGCTGAAAGCATCATTGAATTGGAAAGGCACGCCCTTAAAATGATGTCATAGTACTTATCAATACTTAGGAAACAAAGCTCTGCCAGGAAGTTTTCGAAGAATATGGACTGGGCTCCGGTGTTACCCATGCTACCTATCTCTTCCTTGTCGGTCAGGAGGCATACAGCTGTTTTTTCCACCTCTGTAATTCCCAATATAGCGTCTAGTGCTGCGTATGAGCATACCCTGTCATCTTGACCGTATGCTCCGACGAAGCTTCTATCTAGGCCTACATCACTTGCTTTAAAAGCAGGCACAATCTCCAATTCTGCCGATACAAAATCCTCTTCAGTCATATCATACTTTTCATTTAGGAGCTTTAATATGTTTAGCTTTACCCTGTCCTTAACCTTGTCATCTTCATGGGGTATGGACCCAAAAAGCACATTGAGGCCCTCGCCTGTAATAGCCTCACTCATTTTCTTTTGCATCTGATCCTGAGCTAAGTGGGGCAGCAAATCAGTTATGGTAAAGACCGGATCGGAATCCTCTTCCCCAATATTTACCTCAACTATCTCCCCGCTTGTTTTCACCACAACTCCGTGCAATGCCAGAGGAATTGTAACCCACTGGTATTTTTTTATCCCTCCATAATAATGAGTTTTAAGGAGCACCATGCTTGTGTCCTCATATAGAGGATTTTGCTTGAGATCGATTCTTGGAGAGTCTATATGTGCTCCTACAACATTTACACCATTCTCCATCCCTTTGTTTCCTATAACAGCAAGAGCAATAGCTTTATTCCTGTTAACCCGATATACTTTCATTCCCGGTTTTAGCTTCCCGTTATCAAAACTGTCCAAAGACACAAACCCATTCTCCTCAGCCAACTTTACAGCTTCAGCTGCAAACTCTCTCTCAGTCTTGGCCTTGTTTAAAAACTGCTTATACCTTTCCGAAAACGTAAATGCCAATTCCCTTTCTTTTTCATCGGATTTCTCCCATATATTTTTGCTGCTGTAAGTAAGTTTCTCATTCAATAGCTGTCCGCTTGTTTTGTTATCGTCCATAAGTGCCTCCGGAAATTATTATAAATAAAGTTTTATCAATGTTATTATATACCCATTTTCTATTAAAATAAATAAAGTTTTCTATATGAAATTTTTTTAAAAAATGTGTTGACAGGACGATCATATGCTAGTATAATAAATTTGCTGCTTGAGACAGCGACCACTTGCGGGAGTGGCGGAACTGGCAGACGCGCACGTTTGAGGGGCGTGTGGGCGACCGTACGGGTTCAAGTCCCGTCTTCCGCACCAACTGTATCCGTACTCACGGATATAATAAAAGAGCCTTATTAAAATAATAGGGCTCTTTTTAATTCTATTCAGAAATAGTGGCATTTGCACTAATTACCAACCGGCAAGTAAATTGTAAAACAGCTTCCCTCTCCTTCTTTACTTTCAACTTCTATACAACCCCCAAGTAATTCTACCAGTTGCTTAACATTGCAGAGGCTCATTTCCATGCTTATTGCTCTTTTGCTTATATAGCTTTTATCATTGAACATAAGAAACTCATCAAAAATAAAATCCAGCTCTTCCTTAGTCATTCCATTACCCTCATCCTGGATCCTTATGCAATAGTTTGATTCTTTTATGTCTAGCATTAGCCTTATTGTTCCTTGTGAAGCATTTTGGATTGAATAAGATAACACATCCGTCAAAATTCTCCTGAACTTCAAACGGTCACTATATATAGGAATACTTTCTTCAGAATAGAGAATCCGTTCAAAACTTAAATTCTTTTTTAAAATTGTATTCATTAGGCCACTTACTATTTCATCAACTACCTCTATAATATTAAATAGGTCCTTTTTTGGCTCTACTTTAAAATTTTCAGTTTTTACAACTAAGTTTGCGTTACCTATAGCACCAAGTAATTCCTTTGATTCAGCTCTTATTTTTAATAATCTTTTTACTTCTTCACTTGACAATACATTCCAATTTTCTTTTAGAAGATTGGATGTATAGCGAATGATTGAATTTAAATAAATACCAATATCTCCGGTAATGAATTTAGCAATATCATTCTTGAGCTGGTATAGCTCTTTTATCCTATTGTTATAGTTTTTATTTTCCTCATTATCACTATGCAGCTTTGCTTCTCTTTTGCACAAGATATCTTGTGTCATATTTAATCTGATTCTCAATGCATCTAACTCAGAATTTATTTTTATATCACCAGTTGATCTATAATCTTTACCTTTTGCTTTTTTCAATTTAATTAAGTTTAATAAGCACATAGCTATCCCCCACATCTAGCACTGAAATAGGTATATTTATATAGTATTGTAATATATAATCAAATCAATCCCAATTCCGAAAGTGCATTTAGCAATTTAGCTTTTTCTATAGGTTTTACAAGATACGCCTCACATTGCTCTCTGAATGCCTTTCTAATATTCTCAGAATCACCCAGTGCTGTAGTCATTATTATTTTCACACCATCAAGCCCAGCAATTCCTTCATTTTTTTCATATTCCCTTATTTTGCATAATACTTCCTGGCCACTCATCTCCGGCATCATTATATCTAAGCATAAAAGATCATACTGTCTTCCCTCTTCCCACGCTGCTTTAAATGCTTCAAATGCTTTACGACCGTTTGATGCAACATCGCATACGCCGCAAGGAGTAAGAAAAGCTTCTAAAATACTCTGACTCACAATGTCATCTTCTGCAATTAGTATTCTCATTGATAATCCCTCCTTTAAGCTTCATGAATACAGTATTAATATAAACTATGGGGAGTCTAAATGTCATTAGAAATTATTACTTCCCTCTATTTCAATACTTCTATCCGCCATTTTAATAATATCTGTTGGATTTAAAATCAGAACTACCTGACCGTTCCCTAAAAGTGTGGAACCTGATATACCAGGAATTGATGCCAGACAATCACTAAGAGTTTTTACAACAAACTCCTGCTCATTTTTTAGTTTATCTACAATTACTGCAACCTTTTCAATTCCATTTGATATAATCACAGAATTAAGTTCATCTTCCATTTCACCTTTTTTATTACAATTATTATCCAGCATGAATATCCTGCTTAACCATTCAACCCCAATAACTTCACCCCTAAGATGAGTAAAGTATTTCTTATTGTATTCATGAATACTGTTAATGTTTATCTTTACCGTTTCTACAATGTTTTCTATGGGAATAATATAGCTTTCCTTCATCACTTCTACCAAAAGTCCTCGTGAAACAGCAAGAGTAAGAGGAAGTTGAATAACCATTTTTGTGCCTTTATCAACTTCACTTTCAATATTTATTAAACCGTTAATCTTTGAAATATTGCTCTTGACTATATCCATTCCAACTCCACGCCCCGATACCTCAGTTACCTTTTTTGCGGTACTGAAGCCTGGAAAAAATATCAAATTCAGCGATTGGCTTCTACTCATATTATCCGCTTCAGTACTTTTTATAAAGCCCTTCTCTACAGCTTTTTGCTTCAATTCTACAGAATCAATACCTTTTCCATCATCCTCCACCTCAATAAATACATGCTTATTCCTGTTATATGCCCTTAAGATTATCGTTCCTATGTGGCTTTTTCCTTTTGTTCTTCTAGTTTCTGTATCCTCTATGCCATGATCGGCTGCATTCCTTATAATATGCACCAAAGGGTCGCTTATTTGCTCAATAATGGTTTTATCTATCTCGGTATCTTCACCCTCCGTGATCAAGTTAATCTTTTTTCCGGTTGATTGAGAAATATCCCTTATTATACGAGGCATCTTTTGAAATACATTTCTTACCTCAACCATTCTTGCCGACATTATGGTGTTTTGAAGCTCATCGGATATCCTGTTTATTGCAAAACCGATTTCCTTTACCTCCTTTGCCAGATCCGGAATGTTATATTCCACATTCAGCCTCTTTGAAACGTGCATAAAGGAGTTTTTTGTAGTAACGAGCTCTGCTATTGTATTCATCATTTTATCCAGCTTGTCCTGTCCAACCCTGATACTTTGTAACACTGTACTTTTTTGACTCAAATCCTTCGGCCTGGATTCATCTGTATAGGTATTTTCACTTATCATGCTATTTTCCCGTCCTTGATCTATATCAAGGGACTTGCTGATTTTTTCAATCAGATCTTGAATAGATATATCCACATACTGATTGCTGTGTACAGCATCAACACATGCCTTAAGATAATCTACGACCTCATAGCCTAGTGATACCATTTGTTTAGTGAAAACTAATTTCTTATCCCTAAATACCTCTAATATATTCTCAAATGAATGAGTAACAATTGATATATTTTTAACTACAGGAGAAATTGGGCTTGTGCTTTGCAGGGCACTGCTTATAATCCCGGTTCCCCCTTTTATGCTATGCATACATCTAAACAATTCGTTTATTGTGTTATGATCTTCTCCAGATTTATCAAGCTTTACGAGTAGATCTCCTTCTATCCTTTCAATATGTTCTATTGTTTCCACAACAAATTGTTCTTTAAATCCCGATGCTAGTTTATTCTTAAACTCTTCTGAATTGAGAATGTCAATATCAGGCTGACTGAACGAAGTATTAGAGGCACCGACATCCTTGTTTTCTAAAACATTTTGAATATTATTTATTACATGCTCCAGCTTATCCTCGCTAGCAAAGATTATCTCAATCTCACTATGCCCGTTTGTGCCTTCAATATCTTTTAGTCTTTCATTAATTGAATAAATAAAGCTCCCAAGGAGGTCTATGCTCTCCAATAGACAGTCTATCAACTCAGAGCTTACCTGAGTCTTCTTTTTCCTTATGCTGTCCAATGCAAACTCAATATTGTGGCTTAGCTTGGTAATACAAACAAAGCTTAGAAACGAAGATAATCCCTTAATGCTGTGAACCCTTCTGAAAATATCATTGATCAAATCACTATTTTCATCTATTGATTCAAGCTTTAAAATCTCTTTTTCCAAACCCTCAATGTATTCTGTCGATTCTTCAATAAAAGATTTTAATAACTCCAGGTCATCACCCGCAAAAGTATATCCCATAAATTTCACCCTTCATTTTTTAGAAGTAAATTTATTGTAGTAACCAGCTTTTCAGGTTCAGTAGGCTTTACCATATATGTATTGGCTCCATACCTTAACCCCTTCATTCTGTCTTTCATTTCGTCTTCCGTAGAAATTACGATAATTGGCACGGCTATTTCGTTTTCCCTTATTTTCTTTATAAACTCATATCCATCCATTTTGGGCATGTTTATATCGGTAACAATAAGATCAAAATTTTCACTCAACACCTTCTCTAATGCGATCATACCGTTTTCAGCAGTAAAAACTTGATACTTGAACATCCCAAGAATAAAACTATGGTAATTTCTAACCATTTCAGAATCGTCTACTACTAAAATATTTTTAGTCATAAGGATTCCCTCCGTTTAAGGTTTTGAATATACGATTGTTTTTCCAATCCTCTGTACATTGAATGCAGAGGAAATTCTGCCTATTGATTCAGAGTGGCCCAAGAATATATAGCCGCATGAATTTAAGCTGTTATACATGCTTTCTATAACCTTTTTTCTGGAATCATCATCAAAATAAATAAGGCAGTTTCTGCAAAATATAAAATCACAACCTGTTATGTTCCTCATCTCTTGTGATTCCATGAAGTTTAATTGTTTAAAAACAACCGACTTCCTGGCGTTTAAATTTATCAGATGCTTACCGTTTCTAGAAGTAAAGTATTTACCCAGGTATTCTTCTGGAACATCTCTTACTGATCTGCTGTCGTAAATCCCCCTCTGTGCCGTGGCTAACACCTCAGTATTTATATCTGTAGCAAGTATCTGTATGTCCCATTTATCATACTCCTCCAGCATTTCCATAAGGATAATGGATAAAGTATATGGCTCCTCTCCAGTTGAACAGGCTGCACTCCATATTTTTAATTTGTAATCTTTTTTTGATTCTTTATATTTAATATATTGGGGCAGCACTTCTTCTGCAAAATTTTCCAACTGAGGAAAATCCCTAAAAAAATATGTTTCATTGACTGTGAGATCATTAATGAGTTGATTAAATTCCGACTGGTCCGATGAGAACTTTATTAGCTGGTAATATTCTTTAAAACTTTCCAACTCCAGCTCTTCAATGCGCTTCTCGAGCCTTTTCTGGACAAAATACTTCTTAGCTGGCTCATAATAAAGCCCTGTTCTTTTGTATATTACATCTATAAATTTTATGTATAAATCATCCAAAAGAATCATGTTTATACCCCCAGTCTTTCAAGTGCTTCTTTTGTACTGTCACATATATCGGGGATATCACTACCAGTATATTTACCTAAATATCCGATTGCTCTCTTATCGCCATAATGTCCCAAAGATTCTATGGCTGCAAGTTTTAGAAGTATGTCATCACACTCCAAATATGATATCAGAATATCAAAACTTTCAGATTCTTTAAATTTATATATCTCTGATATAATCTCATACTTGTTATCACTATTTGTCTCATTTTCTAAGAGTGTTGTTAATAATTTAAATGAGCTGTGGTTTACTCTTTTACAAAGAGATTTTATAACATTTCTTCTTACAAGGTGGTCTGAGTCATTAGCAAGTATATTAATATAAAATGAGTAGGATTCATTTTCAAGTAAATCTATTATTTCAACAAGCTTTTTACGTGTACTTGCGGTATCACAATCGATTATCTGCTTTATCAAGCTCTCTGCCTTTTCATTATCCAATCTCAAAATGACCTCCAAAGCTTCAAGCCCTATTGTTTCTTTAAAGTCTTTTACTATAGCTGTAACCTCATCAAAATCCACCTTATCTTGGCTTGATATCAGCCTTTTAACAGCCATTTTTCTTATACTTCTATTCTGATGCTTCAAACACTTGATGGATAATCCATTATCAAGCTTTCCATGATTTATCAAGCCTTCAAGTGCTATTGTACTTAAATCAGTATCATTAGAAGCAGAGAACCTTTTTAAAATTTCTTCATTCATATAGCTTTCTATATCACATATAATGCGAAGTGCCTCACTCACTACCTTGATTTCATTTACATCAAGCATCTTTTCAATCTCAAGCCTTAGCCCTTCAACCTTTTTATTCCTGATTATCTTTAGAGCAAAAAATTTTATATCGGTATCGTCATCTTCAAGTAAACTTATTATAAATTCTGTTGGAATAATATTTAGCTGGCATACTATCTCTAAAAGGCTTTCTTCAAAAAATTCCATATGTTGAAACCTTTTGATAAGCCCACTTACATCCTTAAGATAAAAACTTAGTTGAATCTTTGTAGCCGCCTTAATGAATATGATTGTATCTTTTTCATTTTCATACCTTAGCTTTTCCTTGAATAAACCTTCTATTATCTCTAAGGATCTTAAACTTAAAGACACTATTTCATTTGAGTTAATGATTTCGCTTATACATCGTATAAGGGTTTCATCACTGATTTTATATTCGTTTATATAAGTATCAACAACCTTCTCCAGGTCACTTAATGTTCCAACTTTACCTAAAACTCTGACAAATGAATTCACCAGAACATTCTTCTCCAGAATATCAAAATTGCCAGTTTCAATCTTTTCCTCTACAATTGCAGCAAAGCCTTCATGCTGGAAGTTTCCAATTGCATTAATTAAAGAATCCAGTACCCATATATTCTTTTCTGTTTTAAATATTGATAAAAGTATAGGCAAAGCCTTTTTATACCTATGTATTCCAATAACTTCAACAGCTGTTTGAAGTACATTATTATCAACATCCCTCAACGCTTCCAAAACCAAGCTGCTGCTTTCTTCTGTTCTTATTTCTTTTAATACATCCAAAGCAAATTTTCTAATATTTTTATCATTATCTTTAAGTACTTCTCCAAGTATGTTTACGCTTTTTTCACCTATGTTTTGTAATATTTCAATTGCAGCATTTCTCAGATAAGCATCTTCAGATCTCAATAAGGGTATGATCTGGCTTGCAGATTGTTCCGACTTAAAACAGCTGATCTTTTCAATCAACACTTCCTGATTAAATCTGTTTTTTTCATTTTTAAGTTTTCTTATGAGTACAGGTAGACTTTTAGTATTATTTTGCTTTGAAAGGCTCATATGTTCACCCCATCCTTGGTTTTATACCTGCCAATAATAATTCTTAGATTTCTTTTACAATTCCCCTGATTGAGTCCCTCCATCTTTCCAGCTTATCTATTGACAAGTTAATTATGCTAATTACATGCTCAACACTTTTAAATGGCTTAAGAATATAATCATTAGCACCACTTTCCAATGACTTAATTGTTTTATCCATAGTCGAATAGCCCGTCATCATTATTACTTGAGCCAAAGCATCATAGGATTTAATCTCTCTTAAAAGCTCAATTCCATCCATTTTTGGCATAACTATATCAGTCAAAACAATATGGAATTTATCGTTCTTGATCCTTTCCAATGCTTCTTCTGGATCGTCAGTTGTCTCAACACGATAGCCCTCCAAAACAAGATTTTTTTTCAGGGATTCAAGTATATCCCTTTCATCATCCACAATAAGGATCTTGTAGTTTTGTTTATTCATTTGTCTAACCCTCCATTCTAAAGTGCTTTCTTCTACTACCCCAGTTAAATCCCATAATTGCTTCAACTTCTGAGTAATAGATTTTAAAAGGCTCAATATCATTTATTGAATCAAGTATATTGTAAATCCTTTTCCTGTAAATCCCATTATTAATGAGAAAAAAGCCGATATTGTCATCAGTAAGATCTCTGTTAATTGTAATAAACGTTTTTATATCTTCCGGTTCAATCATATCAATCTCACTGATGTCTATTATAATATTTTTAAAAACATTTTTATCAATGCGGCAGGTCACCTCATGAAGTGATGATATTTGAGATTTTGCATGCAACTTGATTTTTCTAAAAACAATGTTATTTTCTATCAATTCATAGATTTCTCTTATAATATCTATGTAAACTTTTTGCAATAACGCTATTGTATTGTCAGATGCATAATTGGGGTATTCCAAATAATGAGCCAGAATTTCAATTAAAACAAATATATCCTCTTTAAACTTTACAAGTCTCCTTGTATCTATATGAAATCTGAATTCTTCTAAAGTACCTTCCAGTACTTTATATAGCCATTGTATAGTTTGTGAGCTGTTCAACTCATGAAAACCCGTATCCTTTGAAAAATTAAATACCAGATTGGCAATTGCCTTAAAATTATTAAAAAATGTATCAAAAAAATTTATGTCTTTTGACTTGAATCTAATCTCACTCTCTTCTATAAATTCACCGGTAACATTTATAATCTTGATCATCTTTACATCACCAACATCAAGAAGCTGTAGCAGTTCATCTTCATTCCTGTTTGTTGATATAATACTTTGATATGTTTTATTACTATCCTCACTGCTTATGTCCACCATAACCTGGTGGGATGGACTAGAATACAAAACCGCTCCCATATCGTTTATTGCATTTAAAAGCATGAATCTTCTGACATTTAGCATGGGAGTATCCTTCTCAAATACCAGATATACAAAAAAAGTGTTGTTATATATTTCATGATCCTTATGGAAGTTCATACTTATCTCTTTATGCTCAATCTTTTCGTGCTTGTCCTTTAAAAGCTTTGATATTTCAGCTTCAATTTCTTTTGAAAAATCAGCCATATCTTTTGGCAGGCCTTCACCTGGAGAATCAGCCCTTATACAGACAAATTTTTTAGTAGTATCAAAGGCTTCAAAACAGAGATTTATAATATATTTATCCAGCTTTAAACTTCCCTTTCTTAAAAGGTCCAGCATATCCTCAGTTTTATGTGTAAGGCTTGCGATTTCATCAAATCCTACAGAAGCAGAAGAGCTTTTTAAGGAGTGAGCAGATCTGAATAACTGATTGATATCATCTTGAGAATATCCTTCCTCTAGCCTTAATAGTGCCTCCTCCGCATTTTGCAAGAAGTCAAAAGCATCTTCGAAATATATATTAATATGCTCATCCATTTTTGGTCCTCCTTCTACGTAATCCTGGAAATTCTCATAACAGGTTTTTCTCAAATAAAGGCATGGTTATAATTATTTCAGTCCCTTCATTTAACCTGCTTGACACGTCAATGGTGCCATGGTGTTCTTTTATTATTCCGTAAACGATTGAAAGCCCCAGTCCTGTCCCCCCTTCATCCAGATGCGTGGTATAAAAAGGATTAAATATCATACTTAAATTTTCTTCCTTAATGCCGCATCCATTATCCCTTACAAAAACAGATGCAAGATTATGGATTTTTGTTTTCGCCTGTACTTCAATACAGCCCTCAGATGCATTTTTCTTTGCTATCGCTTTTATAGAGTTTAGTATTAAATTTATAAAGACCTGCTCCAGTTGTTGTTTAGAACCATTTACTATATACTCACCCTTTTGTATGCTGTTTATAAATGTAATCTTATGCCTTATGACTTCGTTCCTAACTAATTTTAATGAATCATTCAAACATTCAAATAAATCAATTGGGCTGTATCCTACCTTTTCCTGTCTTGAAAAGAATTTCAGTCCATTTACGATATCCATTATTCTCTCAGTGCCCTTATACATAGACTTTAAAACTTCATCAAAGTCCTCTACCACAACTTGGACCCTTTGATCGTCTTCCATTACGATATGGTTTACTGCAATATTCCAATATTTTTGCAACAACTCTATGTTTGATCTAATAAAAGTCGTAGGATTATTGATTTCATGAGCAACACCGGCTACCAGATGTCCTAGTGAAACCATTTTATCAGCCTGCATCAATGCCTTTTCCTGTGCCTTTATTTTATCTAGCTGTTCCTTATTGGCCTTTTTCAGGTTTTCAAGAAACTTATTCTTTTCTTCATCATTTCTAATGAGGCTTTCATTGGATTTTTCAAATTCCTGAACAATCGCTAAAACTCCGGAATTAGTTTCCAAAAGCTCCTCGGTTAGCTTGTTTATTTCATCCTCAAGCCTCTTTTTTTCATCCATCATATATTTAAATAACAGATAACAACTTAAACAATCTTTTTTCATATTCATCGCCTTATATAAAAGCAACTAAAACAGTTGCATCATCATTTTCCTTGCCGAAGTCCCTCATAATAGAATTGGATAAAATAGCCGGGTTTTTTAGCAGTATTCCCGGATAGTTATCAATTCCCCACCTTGTGGAAATCCCATCCGAACAAATTACTATGGCAGCACCGCTATTGTAAATCCGCCTATGAACCTTTATACTGTTTACTTTACCGCCCAGTATACCGTTTGTAGGCATCATAATCTCAGTCCCATTCTCACCAATGTACCTTATGTCTATATTTCCTATTGAACAATATTCAAATTCTTTCTTAAACTTATCTATAATTATAATTCCCATTGTAGCTCCGCGTGTCGGTTTTAGTGCAGAATCAACAGCAAATACAATTTCAGTGAGGTTTTTGTGAATATTGTCTTCTATTATAGTTGCAGCTAATGCTGAAGCTATATGTGCTTCATGTCCGTGCCCAAGTCCGTCTATAACTGCAAAGATTTCTTTTCCCTTAAGGTTCTTCACATAATATGAGTCACCGTTGATGTTAAATCCACGATACGGCCTGCTCATTACACTTAGCTTTATCTCATCATTAAAGGGAATGATTTTGCCTGTTAACCACTTCTTCACTGTAACCACTGTACCTTCACATATTTCTTCAAAGGGGTACTTTAAATATTTATTTCTCTTAATATTCGAATAAACCTCAAATGAATCCATAAGCCTTTTAACAGCACCTAACCCAGTACCCATAGTGCCTTTTGTCGAAAATCCATCTCTTAATACTTCATCTACATCAGCTATCCCGGGACCTTTGTCTTTGGCAATGATCTCTATTCCCTTTCTACCTCCTTCGCAAAGTTCAGTAAATATTACTTTTCCATCAATAGCATTATGCTTAATTAAATTGGTGCACAGTTCGGTAACAGCAATAGAGATTTCGCCTATTTCATGCTGACTAAATCCCATATCCGTGCATTTTTGAGCTATACTCCGCCTTGCTGTTCCAATATCATACTCACCCCTGATGTCTAATATCTCTATTTTGATCACGCCCTCTACACCCATTTTTTGATTACAACTTTTGTCCCTTTTAAAACCTGAGAAGTTATTGATAAGTAATCCATAAGCCTTTTACTTCCCGGAAGCCCCAATCCCATACCCTTTCCGGTAGTATATCCTTCCCTCATAACAAGATCGATATCTTCAATTCCTGGCCCTTCGTCTATAAACGAAAACATAAGACCTTTTTGTGATCCGTTAGAGATAACTTCAATAACAACCCTCCCTTTTCCGGCATGCTCATAGATATTTCGAGAGAGCTCACTTACAGCAGTTATAATCCTGGTCTGATCCACCAAACCAAAATTCATATCTTTGGCTGCTTCTCTAGCTTTCTGCCGGGCAGTCACTATATCACGTTCCTCATTTATACAAACCTCACAAACTATCATCTTCTTCCTCTCCCGGCTGGTCATTCAGCTCGACCGCATTTTCCTCCATATACGCTGGTAAAGATGACTCATCAATTTCTTCTATGCCATGAAGTCTAATTTCTCTTTTAAGCTTCTCTATTCCTGATTCCATATCCAAGGCCGTATTGACACTTCCTATTTGAAGCCCCAGTTCAACCAGTGTGATGGCAACACAAGGCTTCATGCCTGTTATCATGATTTCAGCACCCAATAATTTTATCATCCTGGCTGTATCTGAAATAACCCTACCTAAAAATGAATCGATTATATCCAATACCGATATATCAATAAGGACCCCTACCGCTTTTGTCTTGTATATTTTACTCAAGATATCATGCTGAAGGTTTGCTACACTTTTGTCAGTCAAATCCCCTTGTAAGGATACAATAAGTATGTTATTAATTTTTAATATAGGTATCTTCTCCATTTATATCTCTCCAATATAACTAGTTCTTTCTAACTTTTACTACTCTATAATCCAGCATATCGTATGCCAATTTTATACCGTCTGCCATCAGAGCCCTAGTCACAACCCCGGACAAATCCACCCCAAGATGAACCATGGTCTGTGCAATGGCTGGGCTTATGCCAGTAATAATAATTTCTGCTCCCAATAATTTGGTGGCACTTGCTGTCTTAAGAAGGTAATTTGCAACAAGCGTATCTACAGCAGGCACTCCTGTAATATCAATAATTGCAACCATCGAACCTGTTGAAACTATCATTTCAAGAAGCTTCTCCATTATGAGCTGAGTTCTTTTACTGTCCAGTGTGCCAATAAGGGGTACTGCCAGAATCCTGTCCCACACACTTATTACTGGTGTGGACAGCTCCAACATATCCTGCTGCTGCCGCAAAATAATATTTTCCCTTTCCTTTACATAAAGGTCGAATGTAAATAACCCCATCTTGTCCAACAAATCGGACAACCTTATGATTTCTAAATTTAATGCAACAATATCATCACCGAATTTTTTTTGTAAAGCCTTAAAAACTATAGTCTTTAACGAATATATATACATGCTTATTTCAGTAGGAGTCATGCCTTTTGCTGCCGTTGTTTTGGAGTATAACTCCAACGATCTTTTTACATCATTTGAATCCATGGAACTTAATGATGCCTTTTCCTCTCTGACCAATTCGAGAAAAACGTTTGCAAGTTGTGTGCAGAAGCTTTTTACATCATTATCCGATAAAACACCCTTTTTTATAATTCTGTTTAACTTTATTTCCTTTTCCCAAAAATCTATAATATTTTCTTTTTCATGCACTAATACTTCCCATGTCTTTTCATTAATTTTAATGTCCATAACTTTCTCCATTCTCCTATCGCATTACTGCCCTTATTATTTCATTGGGAATTCTATGTGAGGGTGCAACTATCTCAGCACCTCCTCGCTCTATCGCCTCTCTAGGCATACCGAAAACAACTGCGGTTGACTCATCCTCTGCAATTGTTATGCCTCCAGCCTTTCTAATCTTAACCATAGCATCAGCCCCATCATCACCCATACCTGTCATCAAAACACCTATTACATTTTTACCTCCGTAGCATTCCAGCACAGACTCCATTGTGACATTTACAGAAGGCATAAATAATGTTTTGGGAGTACTGGTTAAGCGAATTCCCTCTTTTCTCACTACGAGGTGGTACCCTCCCGGTGCTAGAAACCCTTTACCGTTAATCACTTTGTCGCCTATTTCTGCCTCCTTAATATCAAACATGCTTGCATCGTTTATCCTCTTGGCAAAGGTTGATGTAAATGCTGGAGGCATATGCTGTACAATAATAATAGCTGCCTTAAGATCAGCAGGTATCATCGGTAGGACTTCCATAAGTGTGTTGGGCCCGCCGGTTGATATTCCAATAACCACAACCTTTGTTGCCACCGTTTTGATTGTAGTAGTTGAAGAACCTACTATAGACTTTTTGGGAACCGGTTTTATAATTTCTTTAGTTCTTGCAATCCTTCCTCTGATGGTGTTCTTCCTTGAGTATTTATAACCTGCCTTTACCTTTTCAATAATCTCTTTTCCAACTATATATATGTTTGAAGACACCGTTCCCGACGGCTTGGCAACAAAATCAAATGCACCAAGTTCAAGTGCTTCGAATGTGATGAGTGCTCCTTCCTGAGACAGTGAGCTTAAAACAATAACAGCAACATTAGGAAATTCATTAAGAATATGCTGCATAGAAGTAAGACCATCCATAAGAGGCATGTTAATGTCCATGGTAATTACATCCGGCATCAATTCTCTTGCCTTTAGAATAGCATCTTCACCATCTCTAGCAAAACCTACCACTTCCAAGCTGGAATCAGTTGAAAGTATTTCTTTTATAGCTTTTCTCATAAGTGCTGAGTCATCAACAATTAATACCTTGATTTTTACCATGAAGCTGCTCCTCCAATACATAAGATATCAATCATACTCAAATAATCACCACCTCCCCCTCCCAAAATACTTTTCAACTAACATCATTCATTTTGGGAGAGGAAAAAACCAATTGCAGTGCCTTTGCACCGGTTAATGGTGAGTTAAACCTGTAATTATACTGATGACTTCTTAGTCTTTCCTTTTACAGTCTCAGTCTTTTTTTCCGGCTCGACAATTGTATTAGGTTTTTCATTATAATTAAGAACCTTTCTAAGGCTTAGAATAAGTATCATTCTTTTACCGCTGTCAAGCTTCCCGACGCCCTCAATATACTCAGTGTCTATGCCGCTTGACAATATTTTAGGCGGAGCCTCAATAAAGCTTTTCTCAAACCTTAGCACCTCAGATACCGCATCAACTACAATACCTGTTTTTTTACCTTCCACATCCACTATAATGACCCTGGTAGAGTCCGTTTTTTCCTGATCTGAGAGGCTAAATAGTTTTCTTAAATCCAGTGCAGGTATTATATTACCCCTTAAATTCACTATACCCTCAATAAAATACGGTGCTCTGGGTATCTTTGTTATTTCCGTCATCCTGTTTATTTCCTGCACATCGGTTATTTTTATGGCAAATTCCTCATTATCTAGTTTAAATGTAACCAACTGTTCCTCATCCATAAGTTGCCTTTCAATACTTTTCATCTCTTCTTCTGAGGATGTTTCCTGATAACCCTTTATGTTGCTAATCTCATCCATTGAAAGAAGCTTTGTAGGTTCCAATAAAAGCAGCAGCCTTTTTCCATTATTCAGCTTGGCTATTCCCTTGATCTGCTCTCCGTCGGAGTTGTAAAATACAGGTGGAGGCGGTTGAATAACACTGGTTGGAATCCTAATAACCTCTGTAACCTTGTCGACCAGAACACCTGATGTGGTATTACCCATATCAACTATAAGAATTCTGGTATGGTCCGTTAGATCACCGTCTTCCATTCCAAAATACCTTCTTAGATTTACGATGGGCAGAAGATGGTTTCTTATTGATACAACTCCTTCAATATAATGCTCGCAGTTTGGTACCTTTACTATATCAGGCACTCTTATGATTTCCTTAACCTGCATTATATTTAATGCGTACTCTTCTTTCCCGATCATAAAGGAAACAAGCTGTTCCTCTTCTATCATTTCTTTGGCAGATATAGCTATTGATTCCATAGAGCCTGAAGCTGACGGCATGTTGTCTATTATTTCAGTCAACCCTTCCATATCATCCATATTCAGTATCTTTATCAGCTCTAAGAACATAATAAGTCTTTTTCCGCTGTTTAGCTTCACAACACCGCTGATATAATCGGTATCAATATTTTTAATGGCTGCAGGCGGAGGTTCTACATCAGAGGTATTAACCCTCATCACCTCAGATACCTTGTCAACAATCATGCCTGTAGCTTTGCCGTTAATATCGATAACAAGCACCCTGCTGTTTTCATCCTTCTCTTTCTTTTCCATACTGAGCCTGGATCTGCCATCAATAATAGGTAGGACGCTTCCTCTTAAGTTGCATACACCCTCTATGTATGATGGAGCATTAGGAACCTTTGTTATGTCTGTTACCCTGACAATTTCTTTGACATTCATTATATTTGCTCCAAACTCCTCATGTCCAAGATGAAAGGTAACCAGCTGTATCTCCGTAAAGCTTGATGCGTTTACCTGAGAAGCCATTGCTATCCCCCCATTCCATTACATGTTTTGTAATTCATCAGCCAAGCTTGATATTTCCTCTATGGCTTCTGCCAGCTCTTGCATACCTCTTGACTGCTCAGATGCTGCATTTGAAGCTTCATTAGAGGCCTTTGAAGCTTCCTGTGCTGCTGCCGCAATCTGATCAACACCCTTCCTTGCCTGCTCAAGTGCCACCATTGATTCACCAGCTCCCTTACCTACCTCATTTACTCCTGCGAGAATGACACTCATATTTTCTTCTACCTTGTTTAAATCAACAGTAATCTTCTTTGCTTTTTCCACTTCGGAAAATGCGGTTTTGCTTGATAATTCAATATCCGAGGATACCCGGAGGATCTGGCCCTGAATCCCTCTAACAAGGTCTTTGATCTTATCTGTATTTTCTGCCGACTCATTCGCCAGTGTTCTTATATCACCTGCAACTACTGAGAATCCTCTTCCGAATTCTCCTGCACGGGCAGCTTCTATTGAACCGTTTACAGCAAGCATGTTTGTTTGAATAGTGACATTTACAATAGCATCTACAATTTTGTCAATCTTTCTGGTTGTTTCCTCAAGGCTCTTGATGTTCTTAGCTGCTACGGTACTGGACTGTGCAGCAGATGTTATACCATCAATAAGGTTATCAACTGCTATTTTATTATCTTCTAAAAGCTTTCTAAGCTCAGTGACTTTTTCACCTGACTCTGTTGCTATTTCACTCATCTGCTTGGCTGCTACGGCAAGCCTATCAGCTAGTGACGCTGCTTTTTCAGTTAACTCACCTTGAGTGGCTGCTCCTGAAGATATCTGTGTCATAGCAGTCATTATCTGACTGGATAATGCATTTGCTTCCTCAACATTTGCTGATAGCTCTTCAGCAGCTGCTGCCAAAGTCTCTGAAGATTTCTGTGCATCGGTGGATACCTTAAGTTCTTCAGCCATCTGAGCAAGCTCCGATGCTGCCACATTCAGCTCCTCAAATGCCTTATTCTGCTCCGAAAGAGACTTATCAATCTCTTCTGCTGCACTGCTTTGCTGTTCTGCTGCTGCAGCTACCTGCTCTGCAATTCCCAAAAACTCACCAGCACCCTTATTTGCATCAACAGCATTCTGTGCAACCTCTATAACGCCATTCTGTACTACAACTACTTCCTCGTTTATCTTTATAAGGTCCGACGTTACCTTTTTTGCCTTATCAACTTCCTCATTTGCAGATTTGCCGGCTGATTCTATATCGCCAACCACAACCTTGACATTATTTTGTATGTCATTTACAAGTTCTCTTATGTCTCTGGCAGACTTTTCAGATATCTCAGCCAGATTCCTGACCTCATCAGCAACTACAGCAAACCCTCTCCCGTGTTCTCCTGCTCTTGCCGCTTCTATGGCTGCATTTAGTGCAAGAAGGTTTGTTTGATCTGCAATCCTTACTACTGCTTGTACTATGTTTCCAATCTCATCTGACTGCTTTTCCAGATCGGTAACCAGTTTCACAGACTCAAGGTTGGTATCTGCAGATTCCTTAATTCCTTTAATTAACTGCTCAATATCGTTTGATGTTGTTTTTATCAATGATTGAGCATCATCAACTTTTTGGAGGGATTCCTTTGCCCTCTTGTCAGCTACCACTGAAGCCTTATCAATCTGGTTAATAGCGGCCCTTGATTCTTCAGCAGCTGATGATGCCTCATTTGCACCTGTTGCTATCTGGCTCATTGTTGCACTCAGCTCTCTTGCAGCATTACTGGATTCTTCAATACCTGATGCAAGCTGCTCTGTAGTTACGGCAATTCTTTCCGCCATCTGCTGTTGTTTTGCAAGGGTTCTGGCCTTTACTTTCTCCTGTGCCTGCTTTTTTGCCAACTCTCTCTTCTTTTCAATATCATTATTTTGTACTGAAGTTTCAGTACACTTTTCTCCTACTGATGAAGCTCTTGATGCAGCAGCAGGCTTTGCAAGTCTTTTTTCCATAAAATTGATACCTCCAGTTTTTTGATGTTTGAAAGTATTTACCAAATTAAAATATTGCACTTAAAAGCTCCCAATACTTATATAAAACTTGATTATTTCCTCAAAATTACATTAAAAATAAAGATGGAAACAACAAGGTTGGGCCATAGAACTTGATTATTAATAATTTTTCCGCATTTGATGGTTTTACAAAAGCATCATGAGTGTCTAGACAAAAATAAAAGGCCAATACCATTAACATAATATAAATACACGCTCTTATATCATGTTAATAATATTGGCCTACATGTGACTAGCATTACTTAACCTTTCACAAAGTCAACCATATCTTAGAAATATGGCATGCATTGAACTAGCAAATTTGCCTTTTCAAAAGCACCCATTATATATTGAATTTTAAAATGTTTGAATTAAAGAAAGCAGCTTACACACTTTGTAGTAATCAGGCTACAAATCCAAATTTGCTTGCATTCAACAACAATGTGATTCTCTCGCTATTATTATGATTAACAATGCCCATCAGTAAGTTTTCATTTTTGACTTTACCGCATTGCTGAAAGCTCTTGATACTATTTGAGGGGATATTCAATACTTGAGATACTTTATTAACCAATAGTCCATACAAAATTTTATTTACAGTTATGATAATTAATCTGGAATTATCATTTGGAGTAAACTCCACTTCGTTAAGAAAATATCCTACATTAACAACTGGTATTATCTGGTCTCTCAGGTTTATAATGCCCTCAAGACACCCTTTGCTTTTGGGTATTTTTATTGCACCGGAATACCTGACGATTTCATTAACATACTTCAGTTCTATTGCATACTCTGTATTATTTATGCTAAAGTTTAAAAATTGGACGTTATGTATGTCCCACGCATCAACTATATTTTGAGTTTCATAAGAGTGTTTTATCTCTTCCACCATTTTATTTTCGGCAAGTTCCCTTTTCTTCTGAATACCCAATTTCACTTTTTCGAAATTATTTTTAAACTTATCACTCATTTTATCATTGGTAGTTCTCTTAGCCATTTTATCCGATCAGCCTTTCCACAACTAATGAAAATTGATTCGCTGCTACATTGTCAAATTCAAACACTGTCTTTCCCAGTTTTCCCGCTTCTGTAACCTTTGTCCTCCTATGGATAGGTTCAGCCAATATATCACTTTTACTAAAAAACTCCTTTAAAAACTCCAAGTTTTCTCTGCTGTCATTAGTTCTTTGATCGAACATATTAGGAATAACCAATGATATCATACCGGGATTCAATCTCAGATCAGCCAGATATTCATATATATTACCTATAGCCCTTACAGATGCTGCTTCGACCTGAACAGGAAGTATGATACTATCCACATAACAAAGAACTGCATCATTAATTTTTGTTCTTTGAGGTCCGCAGTCTATAATAATATAATCGTAGCTTATTCGCACTAAATCCTTTAGTACTTCTTTAAGCAATAAATCTATTCTGGATACCCTGTGAAATTCAGAGTTTATCTGTTCTATATGCATTGATGGTAGGAGATCAAGGTTTTGGCGGGCATTTATAACACAATCTTCTATTCTGCCCATCCAGATCTATAAGTAATACTTTAAAATCCTTTAAAGCCAAACCATGTGCTATCTGGACAGATACCGTACTTTTTCCTACCCCACCTTTATTATTAATAATTGCTATCTTTCTCATATTATACCCCATTATTTTACAATAAGTTTTTCTTCAATATTTTCTCTCATAGCGAGTATAATCATGTTTTCTCCAGTCTTAGTGCTTGTCTCATAATGTGAACTAATAACATCGCATCTAACTATTTTTACAACAAGGTCCTTTAGGTAATCTTTTGTAGCTTCAAACTGTGTAACTTTGAATTCCTTTATTTGCTTTATACCATCAATACTTTCGGCAATTTTACGATGTGCCAGGCTTACAGCATTCCCCGTACGAATAATGATAAGATCTTGAACGACAATGGTCCTTATAAACTTTGGTCCCTTCCCATATACTTCAGTTTCAAATTTACTTACCGCATCACATATTCTTGCCTCTATCTGCCTTTTTATCATCTAAATAAACCAACCTTTGGATCATATATTTCTACTTCTAAAGTACCTATCAAGTTCATTTCACTATAATCAATTACTGAGTTCTTATCGGATATTCATAAAGTATTCTTAATACTGATTTTAATTTTATGCTGTCATATTTAAAACTCTATTCTTATGTATTTACTACCATAGCTAGAATTTTCAGTTAACGCAGTCTGAACAATGAATTTTAAATTTCTTCATATGTATATCACAATTATCACTTCAGCACCCCCACTACCTTGACAAGTTCGAGTTTGGATAACCCATGAGGGGCATTCTTCATCTCTTTCGTCAAATCCCTGCCTGCACTCACCCCGTTGTGGCCTCCCGTATTCCAGTTCGGTGCATTTGTAACATCATACACCTTTCCATCCACTACAATATAAGCAGGATTTCCATTTTTACCGTCATACTTCATAAGTTCCTCTTCTGTAAACGATCTAAGATCACTTTCCCCATTTGGCGTAAAGGTTTCATCGTTTAATACGGTTTCTTTATATGCCTCAGGATCGTTTTTTTCCTCAGGGGCACTGCCGCATCCTGATAAAGCAAGCATAAAAACCAAAAGGCTTGAAACAATCATCATGTTGATATTTACTCTTTTCATACAGTACTCTCCTCGCTTCCTTATGTATCCTAAACTATATTGAAAATCTCTCAAAATGGATAAACTTGCGTTTAATGCCCATAGACTTTAGAGCCTCCAGAACATTGTCCAGCATTATCCCAGGTCCGCAAATATAGTAGCCTTGCCTCTTCATTTCAACACCATTATTTTTAAGTATTTCCTCAATTTTTTCCTTGTCAATTATCCCCCTGTACCCATCCCATGTTTCATCCTTAAACATAACAGGTACGAAAACAAAATTCTCCATATCCTTTTCCATCTTTTCAATTTCATTCTTGCAAATAATTTCATTTCGGTTATTTATACCCCAGATCAATGTTACCCTTCTATCTCTGTCATTCATATAAATATGTCTCAAAATACTTAATGCCGGAGTGATTCCAACCCCACCCGATATGAGAACAATGCCCTCTTCCCCTTTATAGTCAAGGTGGCTGAATACTCCGTACGGTCCGTCTAAAAGCACACTGTATCCAAGTTTCACATTTCTGATTGAAGCTGTATAATCCCCTAAAGTTTTAACCGTAACTGAAATATAATTTTTTTCACCCGGCTGTGACGAGAACGAAAAAGGATGCTCCTCAGGCTTTATATTATTTCCAAGTATCCTCATGTATCCAAACTGCCCTGGCTTGTAGCTGAATATACTCCCCTTTTCCGGTAGCATCTTGAGTGTGTAGACATTCTCCGCTTCATTAATAATCTCACCTATAATAAATTTTTTTCTTCTAAGTAAAAATACCCTGAGAAACCTATGATAAATATAAAATCCCATGCCTAAAGCAAAATAAAGAATATATATTCCCTTTACCATAAAGTTTGACTTTGAACCATATGTCATCATTACATGTAATAACATTAATATCAATCCTACAGCCGAAATATTGTGCAATATCACCTGGAAATTGTAGTTGGAAACCTTTAATTTTGCCAATATGCCTCTAATCTTTTGAAGAGGTTTCACTTTTTGGGCAATAATGCTTGTCATAAAAAATAATGCCAGAACAATTAAAGTCAAATAAACATAAAAAGCTATTTCACCCATTCTGCTCGTAGAAAACATTCCCATTAAACCTGTCATCATAATTTTGTGGGCGAACACCATTACTATCGAAACTACAGCCATCAAACCATGAAATCTATACAATCTGTCCATACCGAAGTACTTTTCTATGGGTTTAGGTCTCGCAATTATAACAAATTCCCATGTCAGCCATGTATAAGCTATTGACCCAAGCATCATAGGAACAAATATATTAAAATTTCCGTACCTTTCAGTATTAGAACTGTAAATAGCTGCTATTAGTATAAAAGGGCTAAAAAAATACGTTGCCAAAATAGATGCTCTTTTTATCATAAATCTATCTCCTAAAATCTTTTCAATATGGTTAATTATAATAATTTATACCCCTGATCTTATTATTGCTAACAATAGGCAACCATTTTGCAACATTAATCGTTGTCGTGAGAAAAAAGAACTTCTGTAAAACAAAACCGATAAGGTATTATTTTACAGAAGTCCATATAAAAAACTCAGTATTATGTTAACATATTTATCAACCGAAACCATTACCCATTGACAAACATGTTTTGCTCCTTAAGAATAACATCATGGGCACCGCCCTCAATTATACTTGTAGAAGATACTAGTGTGAGCCTTGCAGTCCTCTGGAACTCTTCAATTGAAGTTGATCCGCAGTTGCACATTGTAGATTTTATCTTGTGAAGGGTTATGTCAAGATTGTCCTTCAGTTTTCCAGCATAAGGAACATAGGAGTCAACACCCTCTTCAAACGAAAGCTTCTGGCTGCCTCCAAGATCATATCTTTCCCAGTTGCGTGCACGTTTTGAACCTTCACCCCAGTACTCTTTGACATAATTGTTACCTACCATAAGCTTTTGTGTAGGGCTTTCATCAAATCTTGCAAAGTATCTTCCCATCATGACAAAGTCTGCCCCCATTGCCAGAGACAATGTAATATGATAATCATGAACAATACCTCCGTCAGAGCACAACGGAACATAAATACCTGTTTTTTGGAAGTACTCATCCCTTGCTGCGGCAACCTCAATAAGAGAAGTAGCCTGTCCTCTTCCAATACCTTTTTGTTCTCTCGTAATACAAATAGAACCGCCTCCAATACCAACCTTAACAAAATCGGCACCGGATTCGACCAGGTACAAAAATCCTTCCTTATCTACAACATTTCCTCCTCCAACTTTAACTTCTCCGTTGAAGGTTTCCTTAATCCATTTTAAAGTTTCACCCTGCCATTCGGTATATCCATCCGATGAATCTATACAAAGGATATCCACGCCCGCTTCTACCAGTGCCGGAACCCTGTCTTTATAGTCCTTTGTATTTATTCCTGCTCCTACCATCAAGCTTTTATTCTTGTCCAAAAGCTCATTGGGGTTTTCCTTATGTGAATCGTAATCCTTCCTGAAAACCAGGTATACCAGGTTTTGCTTATTATCAACTATTGGAAGACAATTCAGTTTGTTTTCCCATATGATATCATTTGCTTCTTTAAGGCTGATACCGTCTTTTCCATATATCAACTGTGAAAACGGTGTCATAAATTCTTTAACCTTTTCATCAAGGCTGCATCTGCTTAATCGGTAATCCCTGCTTGTCAGAATCCCTTCGAGCTTTCCAGTTGGAGATCCGTCATGTGTAACAGCAATAGTAGAGTGCCCTGTTCTTTCTATTATTTTAAGAACTTCCCTCAAGGAACTATCAGGGGTAATATTGGCATCGCTTAAAACAAAACCCGCTTTGTATTTTTTTACTCTTCTTACCATACTGCACTGTGATTCTATTGACTGTGAGCCATAAATAAACGAAAGTCCTCCGCATCTTGCCAAAGCTACTGCAACATTATTATCAGATACCGCCTGCATTATTGCAGATACTATCGGTATGTTCATCTGGAGGCTTGGTTCTTCACCTTTTTTAAATTTTGCTATTGGAGTCTTCAGGTTAACATTTTCAGGTATGCAATCTTTTCTTGTTAGATTAGGTATGAGAAGATATTCATTAAAGGTTCTTGAAGGCTCATTATAGAAAAAAGCCATTTTCTTATCACTCCTTAGTATTTATATCAAAATCGCTTGCGATTTTGCAACCTTGATTGTGTCGCTAGAAATTGTGATGCAGGATACATCATAATTACCTGGACATTAAAAAAATAATCCCGTTAGGAATTTTTATGTGTCCCGATTAATTTTTTAATCTATTTGGATATTTTATATTACAAATCCTTTTATGTCAATACATTTGAATAAATTAATATAAATAGTAAAGAATAAGGATTGGAGGGATTTATATGGACAAAGAACTTATAAAAAGAGCCAATTTGAGACAGCCCATAGAAAAACATGATACCGCTGCTTGGGCTAATATTGAGGCGGTTAAATCCGACTCTTGCGTAACTATTCCAAGCGATATACAGGTGCGTAATTCCAAAGAACATGTTGATACAAATGAGAAATAGAGTATGACTGACAATAGCTTTTTTGTAAAAGAGCCTCAGAACATTTTAGTTCCGAGGCCTTTTATATAAACGAACCTACACTCCATGCTCCCACATTTTCTTATATCTTTCAAACCTATCCTTTGCGTGGTTCTCAGCTATATCAAACATTTCACCGGCTATATCCGGGAATACATTCATAAGCTGTGAATACCTTATTTCACTGTTTATAAACTCCTTAAACGGTTTTGTAGGTTCTTTTGAGTCAAGCACGAATGGATTCTTGCCCTCTTCCTTTAAAAGCGGATTGTATCTATAAAGATGCCAATATCCTGATTCAACAGCCCTTTTTGATTGCAGTATGCTGGTTCCCATACCTGTTTTAATACCATGGTTTACACAAGGTGCATATGCGATAACAAGAGATGGTCCTTTGTAGCTCTCCGCTTCAGCCAAGGCTTTAATTGTCTGATTCATGTTTGCTCCCATTGCTATCTGAGCTACATAAACATAGCCATAGCTCATTGCCATAAGGCCTAAATCCTTTTTCCTGATTTTCTTACCTGAAGCTGCAAACTTGGCAACTGCCGCTGTAGGTGTAGCCTTTGATGATTGCCCCCCTGTATTGGAGTAAACCTCTGTATCCATTACAAAAAGATTTACATCATCCCCTGAAGCCAGTACATGATCCACTCCTCCATAGCCAATGTCATAGGCCCAACCATCACCGCCAATCATCCAGAATGATTTCTTTATAAGATAATCTTTCTTTTCAATTATCTCTTCAATTAGCTTGTTTTGGCTTCCCTTGTAGTCTTTTATACTTTCCAACACAACTTCTGTAGCCTTCTTGGATTCCTCTCCGTCCTCCATATGCTTAAGCCATAGACTAAATCCTTCTTTTATCTTCTGTTCCAGATCAGACTCTAACCCCTGTCTCATCAAATCCCGAAGTCTCTCACGGATTTGTTTTACTCCAAGGTACATGCCATATCCAAATTCCGCATTGTCTTCAAACAGAGAGTTTGCCCAAGCCGGCCCCTTCCCTTCAGCATTGGTTGAATATGAAATGGAAGGTGAACTTGCACTCCATATAGATGAGCAGCCGGTAGCGTTTGCAATCATCATTCTGTCACCGTACAGCTGGGTTAAAAGCCTTACATAAGGCGTTTCACCACATCCCGGGCATGCACCGTTAAATTCCAGGTGTGGTCTTAAAAGCTGGCTTCCTTTAAGAGTTCTCTTATCCATAAGGTTTTCTTTTGGAGTTATAGTTGTTGCAAACTCCCAGTTTTCTGCCTCAGCTTCAATTTCCTGCTCGGCAGGCTTCATAATAATTGCTTTTTCCTTGGTAGGACATACGTCTGCACAATTTCCGCACCCGGTACAATCAAGAGGTGCAACCTGAACACGCATTTTATAGCCTTCAAGGCCTTTCCCGGAGGCATCCTTGGTTTTAAATGCAGCTGGAGCCGCTTTTTGTTCTTCCTCATTTAAAATAAAGAGTCGTATTGTGGCATGAGGGCAAACATACGAGCACTGGCCGCATTGAATACATTTGTCAATCTGCCATTCAGGTATCATGACCGCTATGCCTCTTTTTTCATAGGTTGTTGTCCCAAGAGGATATGTGCCGTCCTCCATTCCCAAAAATGCACTTACAGGAAGCTCATCTCCTTCATGCTTTTGCATCTTCCTCTGAATTCTTTTAACAAATTCGGGCTCGTCTTTTTCCACGACTTTTTCATCCTCTGCATTAGCCCAATCTTGTGGAACCTCAACCTTTAAAAGTGCATTAGCTCCTTTGTCTACAGCAGCCTTATTCATTTCAACAATCTTCTGGCCCTTTTTACCATAAGTCTTTTCAATAGATTCTTTTAAATAGTTTAGTGCATCTTCATATGGGATAACATTGGCAAGTTTAAAAAATGCCGATTGCATAATCATATTAATTCTGTTGCCCAGGCCAACTTCTCCTGCAATTTTAACTGCATCTATGACATAAAAACTTATATTGTTTTTAGATATAAATCTTTTCAAGTAAGCAGGAAGGTTTTCGTCAATTTCCTTACCTGTCCAGGGACAATTAAGCACAAATGTGCCGCCTTGCTTCAAGCCATTTAAAATGTCATAGTTATATATGAAGGCTTTATTGTGACATGCAATATAATCTGCTTGATACACAAGATAAGGCGATCTTATAGGATTTTTGCCAAACCGCAGGTGTGATACTGTTGTTCCACCTGATTTTTTACTGTCATAGGAAAAATAGCCTTGAGCATAATGGTCAGTTTTGTCACCAATAATCTTAATTGCAGTTTTATTTGCACCTACTGTACCGTCAGAGCCAAGTCCCCATATCTTACAGTTTATAGTACCTTTTCCTGATGTATCGATGTCTTCTGTTTCCTCTAAGGATGTTTTAGTAACATCATCAAGTATTCCAATTGTAAAATTGTCCATTGGGGCAGCACTTTTGAGATTCTCAAATACCGCTAGAATTTGTGAAGGCCTTGTATCCTTAGAGCCTAATCCATACCTACCGCCTACGAACAAAGGCTTTTGAGGCTTATTAGAAAAGGCTTTCACAACATCTAGATACAAGGGTTCCCCAGTCGCTCCCGGTTCTTTAGTTCTGTCAAGAACAGCAACCTTTTTAGCACTGGCTGGAAATACATTAAAAAAATGCTTAATTGAAAAAGGCCTATACAAGTGAACTCTTACTGCACCAACCTTTTCACCCTTGCTTAACAGGTAATCCACAGTTTCATCTATCGTATCACAGACTGAACCCATTGCCACTATTATATACTCGGCATCAGGAGCTCCATAGTAATCAAAGGGCTTATATTTTCTCCCTGTTATTTTTTCTATATCATTCATGCAGCTTTCTACTATATCAGGTGCTCGATCGAAGAAAGGATTCTGTACTTCTCTTCCCTGGAAGTAAACGTCAGGGTTTTGTGCGGTTCCTCTCGCAACAGGATGCTCCGGGTTTAAACTTCTCTGCCTGAACTCATTTACAGCATTCATATCAACAACCTTTGAGAGGTCCTGATAATCTATAGTGCTGATTTTCTGATACTCATGAGATGTTCTGAAGCCGTCAAAAAAGTGTATAACAGGGAGCCTCATTTTAATAGCGGATAAATGGGCCACGCACCCAAGATCCATTACTTCCTGAACATTAGAAGACGCTAAAAGCACTGACCCAGTCTGCCTGCATGCCATAACATCCTGGTGATCTCCAAATATGGACAACGCATGGGTGGCAAGTGCCCTTGCACTAACATGCAGCACTCCCGGCAGCAGCTCACCCGACATTTTATAAAGATTTGGTATCATCAATAGAAGCCCTTGTGAAGCTGTATATGTTGTTGTAAGTGCTCCTGCCTGCAAGGAGCCATGCATTGCCCCAGCAGCACCCGCTTCCGACTGCATCTCAACCACCTTCACCTGCTGCCCGAAAACGTTTTTCTTTCCGTGGGATGACCATTCATCCACACCTTCAGCCATTGGAGATGACGGTGTAATGGGATAAATTGCTGCAACCTCTGTAAAAGCATAGGATGCATAGGCTGCAGCCTGATTACCGTCCATTGTTTCAAGTTTTGGCATATTTAATTCTCCTTAAAATTTTTAATTTTATTTTTTGCCAAGGAGAAAGAAAATATTCCAATAATCATTATTTCTACACAATCACTATCCTTTATCTTCATTTGAATCTTTATTTGAATCTTTATCTAATTCTGCATCCGGCTCTTGATTTTCATCATAATATTCTCTTTTTACTTTGGTTTTTTTTGAAACAATCTTAAATTTATTCTTTAGAACTCTTTTATAAAACATAACTAGTACAATCAAAACCAGACCTAATAGAACCAAACCCGGCAGTATCTGCACTATAAACAGCAAGAGCTCACTGCAAAAGTTGATAACTCCCTTGAAGCTTTTGCTAAACCCGTCTAATAGCTTTTCCCAATATGACATCTCTTTTTTGGGCTTTGGTTGAGGTACCTTCTCACTCATTTCTACTGTTATAGTTGATAATTGAACTAAATCTGTCATTTTATTTAATGTACCTGTCAAACTCTCAATCTCATGTCTTATGTCTGTGAGTCGTCCCTCTATCTTAAATATGGTATCGGGATCGGTAGTCTTTTTCAGATACTCTTCAAGTCTGGTTTCTTCGTATTTTATAAGCCTCAATCTTGACTCGGTATCAAAAAACTTATCTGTCACATCATCGCTCTTTATATTTTCATTTAAAAGAGTGCCTAGCCCTTTCAAATCTCCCATAACACTATCAAACCTATCCTTGTCAACCCGTATTATGATAGTGCCCCTTGTTATTCTTTTTTCTCCGTCTTCAATATACACCTTATCTTTTTTAATATTTGATTCCTGAATAAAGCCATATGCCGAAATCATTGACTTTATTCTCCCGTAAGCACTGTCAAAGTTTTCTACTTCTACGGATACAAATGCATTGCGGATAATTTTCCTCTGGGACAAAATTGCATTGCTAAGAGACTCGTTTGCTGCGGCTGTCGTGGTTGTTGTAGTTATTGCATTTGACTGGCTGTCAGCTGAGGTTGCAGCCTTTACTTCTGTGCCATCTTTAGTATATTCATTATAATAAGCCTTACCTGCTCTGCCAACTTCTACCTCCTTAGCAATATCCGAACTACCAAATTCAAGATTACCTTTATAATCGCTGAGACTATGGACGTTAGGTTCTGCCGGAGCTTCGTTTGTGTGCTCACGCTTACCCCCGCACCCGGTGATTACCGAAACCATAAAAAGCAATAAAACCAAAACTGACAAAGATTTCTTTAACATTGATACGCCCCCTTTAAACGGCTATATTAAAATTGATTTTCCTTTATATAGACGGATCTAAAGTAACTTTGTTCCAATATTAAAGTATTGAAAAATACAAAGAGACTATCCGAAGACAGTCTCTCTAATAATAATTATCCCTATGTATATTAAAAGTGTCAATAATCTTACATTTGGCAGAGCAAATAACGAACGGTTCAATGGTATTTGCGACAGGCAAATGTAATAGATTAATCACTTTTAATGCAAAATAAAATCAAAGGTTCTTAAAACCCAAATATAGTATAATGACAATCATAATTAAGAAAAGCGTTGGAGCTAAAAACAAATAAGTATTGATTACCTGTTTTGCCTTGTACATTTCATACACCTCCGTAACATTGCCATAACAACCTGTTTACATAACCTTGCAATAAGTCAATTGGTGAAATAGTTTACTCTGTAGATTATTTTGTTGTTTAAGTCTGATTTTAAGTTGTAAATTCTAAGAAATAATTTGGGAATTAAGCAACTTCTTTGTTGCAATAAATGTGATTACATACATTATATACCACATTTTACATTTTGTAAATCAATCTTTCATGACTCATTACAGTTTTTTGGAAAATAAGTATAAATTAATTATATAAGGTTAGTGTTGCCACGGGCTTACATATTACCATATTTTTATATATTTATCAAGGCTAATAAATATATTACCGCCGGATTTTTTATTTTAGGCAAAGTTCAGTATTCTTAAATTCATTAGTGAAAACAGAAATTATTTTATTCAAATCTCCTATTATACCTAAATTGGATACTTTAAATATAGGTGCATCCGGATCCCTGTTTATTGAAACTATAAGTTTGGAAGATGTAATACCAGCCAAATGTTGAATAGCACCGGAAATGTCACAGGCAAAGTAAATCTTTGGCCTTACAGTTTTCCCAGTTTGCCCTATCTGGTAGCAATAGTCAATCCATCCTGCATCAACAATTGCTCTCAATCCACCTGCAGAAGCACCTAAAACATTTGCAAATTCATATATCATTTCCAGTTCTGAGGTTAAGGTTCCTACTTTAATTTACCAGACCAGGAAACAATCAAAAAGTTTAAACAAAAAGGCTACCGAGTTGTATTCATGAAGCTTCTTAAACTCTTGGTTTTTTCCCTACTAACGGCATTATTACTTTGAACAAAAATCCTCTCAGCCTTTTTCTGCCACGCTTGCTTATTGTGGTCTGTCCTTTGTGCTTCTCAGAGCTGTTTTCTATAAGGTTCAAACCTGCGTATTTCTATATTTGTCTGGCATCTTCAAACCTTGAAATATCTCCAATTTCAGCAATAATTCCTGTTGCAGTTACTAGCCCAATACCTTTGATTTCAAGGATTTCTTTTGCATTTGGAACTTGCATAAGAAGGTTTCCCGTTTCAAACTTAATCTCTTCCAATTGTTCCATATACATTTCATATTCTTTCAACAAATACTGCAACTCTTTTTGCCCCTTCTTTAGGCCTTCCATACAACCTACAGACGTTTAAGCCACTTCACAAAGCTTTTGTGCCCTCTTCTTTCCAACACCTTGCTTGATTTTCTTTTTCCATGTCTCTAGTACCTTCATTTGACCAAGTTCTACTATCATACACCGGTAATGGAAATGTCTTTAGTGTAATCATTGCCGATTTACATTCCCAGTTTCCAAAAACCGTTGCAAATTCAGGAAAGTAATTATCCAACCATTGAATTATTTTGTTTTCAACCACGCTTTTACAATCAATAACATGCTCATAAATCTTTACAATGTTTCTTAATTCTGCATAAACACTAGTTGCTACATATGTTTCAAAATACCTTCCGCCAATTACCAACTTTGCAATAGTTTTCGGATCCTTCCGATCATTCTTTGTTTGGCTATTATCATCCATTTCCTTGCTGATTTTCACATGGTAAGGATAGACTTGGAGACGATGCAGACAGTTTACTACCTATACTGTCTAAGCAAGAAGAATTATCCAAATTAGTTAAAGTGACAGACATATATATCCCAGAGACTTATGGCAAAGATATAAGAATAGTAGGTATTTTATTTAACTGCACATGGACTGATAAAGGATTAGCAGTTAAAGTTAAAGTTGAAAACGAAGAAGTAGTTAAAGTTGGGATTCAGGATATTATATTATAAAACTAAGAAGGAAATGCCATAAACAAGTGGCATTCCCTTCTTAGTTTTATACATACTTATAGCAGGTTCTTAAATACTTATCCCTATAGTCAGCCCATGGGAAAAGGGATATACAAAGCCGAATAATGGTTGAATCAAGAACTTTCAGAGTTCCCCAACTACCTGGTATTATGCCTACACCTTGATGCTTTTTTAGCTTGGCAAATGTAGCTTCAAATATGATTTTGAATACATCGATGTCTCTATCACAGTTTGAACGTGATATCTGGGGAGCACTAATGGTCCAGGTGTACTCGTGAAGTTTTTTGTCAACAGTTATTCCATCACTGATGGCTCTAAAACTTTCCTTCTGGGTTAGGTGTGCATACATCATCGTATTAAGTTGGCGAACCCATTTGATATTAACAAAGGAGCTTTCTTCTTTCTACAGGTAAATATTACAGTTGATTTTTATCAAATATTTTTATGCAACAATGATTTACCCTAAAAACTTTAGGCGGGCAATGAGCGGTATTTGTTCAAAGGCTGAAATAAAAAAATCGGGAATTCACTTGTTAAGACATAGTTTTGCAACATGATTGTTCGAAGAAAAAGTATCAGTAAAAATTATAAGCCGATTACTGGGACACAGTAAGATAGAAATAACTCTTAACACGTATGTGCACCTAACACAAGAAAATACTGTTGATGCAATCCAAGTTTTAAACAATATAAATTCACACCAAAATTCAGCTATACAAATCGCTTAAGTCGTTGATATTACTGTATTACAAGGCTAAAAATTTTACACCACAGATTACACCAAATGAATGATATTAGATAAAATTATACGGTTTTGAACGTGAAGAAACACCAAAAATAGTAAAAAGAGTACTTGATTAGATAAAAGAAAAAAGTCCCGAAACCATTTGATTCCAAGGACTTTCACATTATTTATTTAATCGGAGTGACCGGACTTGAACCGACGACCCCTTGCACCCCAAGCAAGTACTCTAGCCAAACTGAGCTACACCCCGACAACGCATATCATTCTAACATAAAAAATAGCTGTTGTAAATACCTGTTGTAAAGTTTTATAAAGAGTTGCGAGAAAAGGGTTTGTTGTAAAGTTAGTTATGCAACATTCCCTTTCCTAGCAAACCGTTCTATTTGACTTTTTCTCGGTAGCTTCCACACAGCTTACCTACCGACTGATAAACAATAATTGATGGTAGCTGCCTTGACTTGACTCCGAACACTTTACAGCCATAAGGAAATTTGTTATCCCATGTAATATAGTGGTGTATACACTTTTTACAATTTACATTTTCTATTGACATGTACTTTATTTATAAGGCTCTATTGTTTTTATTGTTCCATCATCATTATAAAAAAGTTCAGCATATTTTACGCATCTCTTATGATTAATGCCATTTGACAAGGAGCAGTCATGATAGAAAAGATACCATTTCTCTCCGATTTGTACTATGGAATGATGTGTTGTCCAGCCTATAACAGGCTCAAGTATCCTTCCCTTATATACAAAAGGACCTTTCGGATTCTTGCTTATCGCATATACAATGTAGTGTGTTGTACCAGTTGAATAGGAAAGATAATAATAGCCATTGTACTTATGAACCCATGGGCCTTCAAAATATCTTCTTTCCTCATCACCTGCAAGAATTGGGTTGCCATTCTCATCAACGATTGAAATCTCCTGTGGAGCTTCTTTGAAAGAAAGCATGTCATCGCTTAATTCTGCTACCCTTGGTCCTAAAGCCGGTTTATCCGGAGCAATTTCAGGCGGTTCCGGAACATACGTACCTGTCTGCCACTTTTCCAATTGACCGCCCCATAGTCCTCCAAAATATATATATGCTTTGTTATCATCATCGATCAATACCGCAGGATCTATGCTGAAGCTGCCTTTTATATACTCAGGCTGTGGTGTGAATGGACCTGAAGGAGTTTTGCTTGTAGCAACACCTATCCTGAATATGCCGTCTTTGTCTCTTGCAGGAAAATACAAGTAATAAGTATTGTTTTTAAATGCTGCATCTGGAGCCCACATCTGCTTACTTGCCCAGGGTACATTATCAATGTGCAGTGCAATACCATGATCAACAACTGGGGAATTCAAATCATTCATAGACAGTATGTGATAATCCTCCATCATGTATTGATCCCCATTGTCATTTGAGGGTATATCCAAATCTGTATCATGGGATGGGTAAATATAGATTTTTCCATCATATACATGTGCTGAAGGGTCAGCAGTATAAATATGTGTAACTAACGGCTCCTTTTGTTTTGGAATTCTCTCCATCTGGTATCTCTCCTTATTCTTTGTATTGTTGTACTGCTTTTGAAACTTTTACTGTTTTTCTATTACTAGACTAATATTACTATTTCAAATATATTAATTATATAAGCATAGTATTATTATATCTAATTTTTATTATTTGAAAACACTACTATGATATATTTCCCAAAGGTAAATAGTAAATTTTCTTTCCACTATAATATAATATCGGCTAATCCAATTATTTTACTTTATACTAATATAATAAATTATTGGTGTCAAGTATGCTGCTAATTTATAAAATCGTACCAAAAGGCACAATAGGAGGAACCCCCCCCATTGTGCCTTCCTTATTATATTATTGCTTAGATATTAGTTTTTCTTAAAGAACAACTGCATTACTGGCAGCTGATAGGTTGTCACTTGTATCAACAGCTTTTACCGTATATCTGTGTGACACATTCGGATTGTAATTAGTAATTTTGAAGGTTTTTCCCATTGATTGACCAACTAGAGTTGTTCCATCATATATATTGTAGCATTTAACTCCGAAAGTATCAGTTGATGCATTCCATGAAAGGGTAATCGATGTTGATGTTAAATTGCTGTATCCGAGGCCTGTTGGTGCCGTAGGTGCTGTTATGTCTTTTGAGTAGACAAGCCCGAGGCTTTCATCGGATACCTGAGTACCTGTCGAATTAACAGCCATAACATAGAACTCGTAAATACAGTTGTTATTTGTTGCTGCTACAACTGATGTCCCAGTAGTATATCCAAAATCAACTCTCATGTGGCTGGTACCATTATTCTCATATGCATAGATATAGTAACGGCTTGCACCTGTTAAGGCATCCCAGTTCAATGTAACATTAGTACTGGTTTTACTTGATATTCTGAGGTTTTGTGGCGGTGCCAACCTTGTTATAACAGTTAAAGGACTGCTTGCTACAGACTTATTATTTATATCACAAGCACGAACAGTAAATGTATATATAGTGTTCGGAGCAAGCCCTTTAATAGTAGCATGTGTGGTTGTTACAGTATCAATAAGAGTTGTTCCGTAATATATCTCATATTTCTTCACACCAAAATTGTCGGTTGAATTATCCCAGGCTATATCCGTCATAGTGGATGATGAACCTAATTCTCTCAATCCTGTTGGTGCTGAAGGAAGGACATTATCCGTTGAAACTACAAGTGGCTTGCTCACATTTGATTGATTACCATATGCATCAAGTGCGACAACATAGAATGTATAGATCAGATTATTTGAAAGAGTATAGTTCATTGAAGTATTTGCCGTAACACCCAAATTAATACGGTTTGTTCCAGCTCCATTATTTATATCCGCATATACATTATAGTTCTTAGTTGCAAAACCAGATGGTGCCAACCATGATAAAGTTATAGCATTTCCGCTTCTGCTGCTGATATCAAGGTTAGCAGGTGCATTCGTGATGCTTTTTAAAGGTGGTTCATATTTAAATGTCATGCAATTGCCAATTGAACCTATTTCACTTATTTTCAAACCTGATGCACTTCCATCATAAAGGTTTGAATTGGGTACTGTACTTGAATCGAATTGTGTCTTGTAACCAGCATGGAACAAGTCATTTGAGTCACCACTATCGATACCAAGTTCAAGTTCATTTAATCCATCTGCCTGTTCTACTGCTACCATATAATTAGTGCCGGAAGGGTATGCATTGTTTCCATATTCATCGATATGCCACACTAAAAGCCCTTCATCTGCTGATTCGGAATTTCTTAATCTTTTTCTCATGTTTTCAATTATAAAGTATTCATTTTGTTTATGTGTCTCATAAATATATAAATCACGAGAGTTTGAATTTGCAGTTAGAGCTGTTTTTGCAGAGTAATCATTAAGCTTTTCAGAACTGCCCCATCCTGCCAATTTGTGAGTAAAGTATGGATTAGGCCATAATGGGTTGAATCTACTTGAAGAGGACATAAGATCATAACGACCTGCTCCGCTTCCCACATCATAGTAAACATAAGTATCCGGCCATTTGCACATCATGTGACCAGTTTCATGTACTATTGTACCTATGCTTGGAGTATCAGTGATATCTGTCATTTGATATGTGTTGAAGGTCGTGCCTCCGTATGTAACGTTGCCAAGTGAGCTTTTATGTGGCCAAAGTCCAACAGCCCATGTATCAGGTCTATTACCTGAATAAAGTATATTTAGGCACATCACGTCACCTGATGGATTCTTAGTCAGCTTTGAAAAATCAAACCCTTGATTGGCCAATGCCTCAAGAGCTTCATAAACTATAGTCTGGCCTGGAGTTGTTGGTAGATTATAATAAGATCTTGGATTTTTAGCAGTATAATAAACTGGAGTTATTATATTGTCATATGTAACAGTTCCTCCAGACACCTCTCTGAAATAATCCTTGATTGATCCATTATTGCCATATTTATTATATCCCAGTTCATTAAACATATTATTAATTTCACTAGTCGGCAATATTGGCACACCATTTGATTCATCATCAGGAAATTTAACCAATATGGTAAGGCCTGTAATATATCCATTAACCGGCATTTTAGCTGTGCTGCTTACTGATTTTGAGCTGGCTTGTGTTCCTTGTGAAATTGTATTTTCAGGAGCTGAAGCAGCTTTAAACTTTACTCGACCTTCTTCAACCTTTTTCTCCAAATTTGCACCTGTAAGCTTTATTCCTTTTGAAGGCTTAGTAAATTGTGCAGGCTGTACACTATTCACTCTATAGTAGGGAACACCTGTAGAAACCAAGTCCGAAGCATCGCTGTTTAAAGTTGCATAACATAACCAACCTGTTTTAGCGTCCTTTATAAGTGTATACCCGTCCAGACTTTCGATCCTTCCATAATATTCATCGCCAAATAATTTTACCGTAAGTGATGATCCATCCGGTTGTTTAAATTTGTACTCATAACCGCTATAAGGGGCAGCCAGTGCTGTTGCGTGTAAAATAAATGCTCCGGTAACTGCAACTGCTGGTAATAACATTTTCTTTAATAAGTTGTTCTTCATAAATTTAACTCCTCCTAAGTATAATATGGTGGTGAATATTCAATAAACATCATACCTTGTAAATACTATTATAAAAATGTTACTTCTTTCATCTCTAACGTTAGAAAACTAATTTTTGGATTAGTATGACTAGATTATATAATAAGTCAAGTAACCATTGAGTGAAAAAAATTGAAAAAATAATGAAAAAAATTGAAAAAATAAGCAAAAAAATGAATAATTAGGTCTGGTTTAAAAATATAGATAGTTGGGTAATGTATAATAAAATAACAAAAGAGGAGTGATAACATGTCAATACAATCATATATTAATTTCAATGGAAACTGTCGTGAAGCAGTCTTATTTTATGCAGAGATTTTTAAGACCGAGCCGCCTAAATTTATGCTTTTTGGAGACGCACCTTCAAATCCTGACTTTCCTATGGATGAAAGCACCAAAAATCTAGTAATGCATACGAATCTGAATATTAGAGGAAGTATAGTAATGTTTTCTGATGTTTCTAAAGGTATGCCTTTTACTGTAGGCAATAACATCAGCCTTGTATATAGCAGCAATGACACAGATGAGATCAAATCTATTTTCAATAAATTAAAAGAAGGCGGTAATGTAAGCATGGAACTCCAGGAGACATTCTGGAGCAAATGTTATGGATTCGTTACTGATAAATTTGGGATAGGATGGCAACTCAGCCATGCTGATGAAAATAGTTTTTCTTCTTAATACTAAGCAGAAACTTTAATAAAACCTATAAAAAACTTAATAAAACCTATAAAAAACACAATATTTATTAATATTTTTTAGCACGAAATTAAATATTGTAATATAAACGTAATAAATTTTAACAATTTATTCACAATTTCTTAAATTTCTTCTTATATTATATTTATAACAGGTACTCCCCCTGATTATATAATAGATAAATATTCACCCCACAATAAAAGAGCCCCCCAACAAAGGCTCTTTTATTAATGTTTAGGAACTTCTCATGTCAACAATAAATACTGCAAAGTCGCAAGCAATTTTGTTCTTTCAATTTTGTAAAATATGCAGAACTTTTTCTACTGCTTCACAATATAATATAAAATAAACAGAAATTGAACACTGCTTAATCTCCTAATTTAAAATTGTTAATAATTTGTTCATAGTTTATTTAATTGTTTCAGTTATACTTTAAACATAATGAACCTAAATAGTTTGCAACCTCCTAATAGAAAAGAGCTTTCAAAAAGCTCTATTTTTTTTGGCTGTATTGGCCCTTAATATATAATAATTAGTGTTTAAAGCTTTATTTGCGTCCATTTACCCCTGGCAAATCTTAGATGCATAACTAGACTGAAAATAATAACACTGATTATTTCGGCCACCCAGACACTATTTACCCCCATACCAAGGTACTTTACAGATACAAAAGTAAGCGGCAGGAATAAAACCCATAGTCTTAAAGAAGTCAAGACCATTACTGTTATAGTATCTCCAGCACCTCTTAATGCACCTGAAACGATAAATATATAATTTAGGAAGGGCTGATCTACCCCTACCACAAACAATGCCCCTACCAATATGGCTATAACTTCAGGTTGGGGTGTAAATAAACCTGCTACAAATGATGGGAAAGCTATAAAGAATGCACCTATAAACACTCCCCAGAATATACCCATTCCAAAACACACATAACCTGTAAAATGTGCCTTCTTAGGATCTCCTTCTCCTAAAGCCTTTCCAACCAGAGTCGCTGCTGCTATAGATATTCCTATGGCAGGCATTATAGAAATCTGCTCGATGCTGAGCAAGACTCTGAAGCCAGCTTCCTGACTAGTGCCAAGAAATTCTGTGACAATAACTCCAGAAAGAAAAAAAGCAGTTTGGGTCAGAAATTGCTCCACTCCGGCTGCACTACTCAATTTCCAAAGGGGTAAAATTATTTCCTTTTTCAACTTTAATGCAAAAGCATGGATCTTTAAGTAGCTATCTCCTCTCAGCAATACAATTAAGTATATTGCTGCACCTAAAATTCTTGATATAGTTGTAGCAACAGCAGATCCTTTTATTCCCATCTCAGGAAATATACCAATACCTTTTATCAGAAGTATGTTCAGTATAATGTTAATTACATTTACAGTAGTTGTTATAAGCATTGGAGTCATAGTATTGCCGATGCCTCTTAAGGATGCTGAAGCGGCAAAGGAAAAGAACATGAAAACAAGACTAAGTGAAGTTATTCTTAGAAATGTAACTCCCATATCAAATACTTTGTTGTCAACATTAAATACACCCATAATATCTTTTGCAAAGATATAAGTCAAAAGCATTATGATAAAACCAATGATAATATTTAAAGATAAATTCTGGCATGAAGTGTCGTTGAGCCTCTTATAATTTTTCTCACCAAAACTTCGGGATATTATAGCAGTTGCCCCCACGTTGAATGAAGAAAAAATCAGTATTACAGTAAAAATTATTTGATTGGCATTCCCTGCGGCCGCCAAGGCCTCCTCACCTACAAAGAAGCTAAGCAGTATTGTATCGGATAACCCAACTAAAGTATTTAACCCCATTTCAATGATAGCGGGAAGTGATATAGTCAATATAGATAATATTAAAGCCTTGTTGTTTTTTAAAATATTCATATTAGTCAAGTATAACCTCGTCGCTCCAAAAAACCGGCCCGTCCTTACATACATGACTATACTCCCAGCCATCCTCATTTTGAGCCTTTGTTTTGCAAGCACACACAAGGCATGCTCCTATTCCGCATCCCATTCTCTGCTCCATTGAAACCTGGCATTTTGTTTTGTATTTTTTTGAAAGCTCAATCACCTTGCGTATCATAGGTGTAGGGCCGCACGCATAGATGATATCTAGTCCCTTTTCCTGAAGCTCTTTTTCCAAAAGATCAGTCACAAGTCCTTTGTAGCCTGCACTTCCATCATCAGTTGAAATATAATACTTATCCGAAGCATTTTTATACTCATTTTCCAGCACAACATGGTCTTTATTTCTGTATCCTAGGAAAGTATGCCTTTCTGCTTGAACATTTTCCTTCAGAAGGTACAAAAGCGGAAATACACCTATTCCGCCGCCTACAACAGCAATTCTCTTATAGTCCCTGGAAATGTAAAATGGATTACCCACAGGTGCAATTATATCTAAAAGCTCTCCTGAAGTTTTTCTTGTCAGATATTCAGTTCCTATCCCCTTAATCTGAAAGCAAACATCAAAAGTCCCAGCAGCCTTGTCCACATCACAAATACTTATGGGCCTTCTTAGAAGTGCGGTTATACCTTCACTGCATTTGATATTTACAAACTGACCCGGCAATGCATTCTTTGAGACATACTCCGATTTTATGGTAATCTTATAAATTTCCCAGGCAATTTTATTTATGCTCACAATCTCTTCATTAAGTAATTTAGACATTTGGTCCTCCATAAAATATATACTAATGGTCTTGAACAAAACCCCTTGGAGTTTTGTTCAAGACCATATCCTAATCATACATTAAATTCATTTAAACATCAAATTTAAACATCAAACACACTAAGATTAACAACATCCATATCATTTACACCTTTACCAAGCTTAAGACAGCTTACTACCGCCTTTGCAGTATCCAAGGATGTTATACACGGTATGGAAGATTCAACGGACTTTCTTCTGATCTTAAATCCATCCCTCTCAGGCTTTCTTCCCTTTGTTGCGGTATTTATAACCATGGAGATTTTGCCTGACTGGATTAGATCAAGAATGTTGGGTGAACCGTCATCTATCTTTTTAACCGCATTTGTTGCAATACCCTGCTTATTTAGCATGTTTGCAGTTTTCCCTGTTCCGTAAAGTTCAAATCCCAGCTTCTCAAACTCAGCTGCAAGCACTGCAAGCTCCGGCTTGTCGGTATCACGGACTGTCATAAGTATACCGCCGCCTTCTTTAGGAAGCTTGATTCCTGATGCGGTTATACCTTTATAAAGTGCTTCTGGGAAAGTCTTAGCAATACCTAAAACCTCACCCGTTGACTTCATTTCAGGCCCTAAGCTTATATCAACATCATGCAGCTTTTCAAAGGAGAATACCGGAACCTTTACAGAAACGTAATCAGCCTCCTTGTACAAACCTGTTCCATACTTGAAGTCTTTAAGCTTTTTACCCATCATAATCTTTGTAGCCAGATTAACCATTGGAATTCCGGTAACCTTGCTTATATAAGGTACAGTACGGCTTGAACGCGGATTGACCTCTATTACATAGATTGTGTTATTGTAAAGGACATATTGTATGTTTATAAGACCTACAACATGAAGTGCTTTTGCAAGCTTTCTTGTATAGTCTATTATTATTTCCTTTATTTTGTTGTCTATAGTCTGAGTAGGATAAACCGAAATACTGTCACCTGAGTGGACCCCAGCCCTTTCAAGGTGTTCCATAATTCCAGGGATTAATATGTCTTCGCCGTCACATATAGCATCAACCTCAATCTCCTTACCCATCATGTATTTATCAATAAGGATTGGGTGCTCCTGCTTAACCCTGTTTATGATCTCCATAAACTCCTCTACATCCTTATCGTTGTATGCAATTTCCATACCCTGTCCGCCTAAGACATAGGACGGTCTAACCAGAACAGGATACTGAAGCTCATTTGCCGCTTCCAATGCTTCTTCTAATGTAAATACAGTTCTTCCTTGAGGCCTTGGTATTCCTACTTCTTCCAGTATGGCATCAAATTTCTCCCTGTCTTCAGCCGCATCTACATACTTGGGCTCTGTTCCGTATATCCTTACGCCCATTTCGTTTAGTGCCTTTGTGAGCTTAATTGCTGTCTGTCCGCCGAACTGAACTATAGCTCCTTTTGGCTTTTCAGTCTCAATAATATTCTCTACGTCTTCATAGGTAAGAGGCTCAAAGTAAAGCCTGTCAGCCGTATCAAAGTCTGTACTCACCGTTTCGGGGTTGTTATTGGCAATGATGGTTTCATACCCTTCCTCATTAAGTGCCCAGACAGAGTGCACCGAACAATAGTCAAACTCAATACCCTGACCGATCCTTATAGGACCTGAACCGATAACCAATATCTTATCCTTTTCTGATTCCCTGACTTCGCATCTTTCATCATAGGTTGAGTAATAGTATGGAGTAACTGCGTCAAACTCAGCAGCACATGTGTCAACCATTTTGTAGGTAGCACATATGCCTATCTCTTTTCTTCTTCTATAGATATCCTTCCTGTCACAGCCTGTAAGCTTTGCTATTACAGTATCCGTAAAGCCCATCTTCTTTGCACTCTTGATCATATCAACTGTAAGGGAAGTCAACGTACACTTTTTAAGCTTCTCTTCCATCTCCACAATCTTCTTGAACTTGCATACAAAAAACTCATCTATCTTTGTTATGTTGCATATTTCTTCAACAGTTACGTTTCTTCTTAAAGCCTCTGCTATAACAAAAAGTCTTTCATCATTGATATCCTTAAGCTTTTCCATTATAACGGAAGTTTCCATTTTTGTGTAGATTTCCTGTTCAAGGGTAAACAGGCCAAGCTCTAATGACCTTATTGCCTTCATCAATGCAGCCTCAAAGGAGCTGCTTATTGACATTACCTCACCTGTAGCCTTCATCTGAGTTCCTAATGTTCTCTTTGCTTTAACAAACTTATCGAAAGGCCATTTGGGTATCTTAACTACAACATAGTCCAAAGTTGGCTCAAAGCAAGCGTATGTTTTGCCTGTAACTGCATTCTGTATTTCATCAAGGCCATAGCCTATTGCAATCTTTGTTGCAACCTTTGCTATAGGATAACCTGTAGCCTTTGATGCAAGTGCCGATGAACGACTAACCCTTGGGTTAACCTCTATAACGCCGTACTCAAAGCTTGTCGGATGGAGTGCAAACTGAACGTTACAGCCTCCCTGTATTCCAAGCTCGGAAATTATCTTCAACGATGCTGTTCTGAGCATCTGGTATTCCTTATCTGCAAGGGTCTGGGAAGGAGCTACAACGATACTGTCCCCTGTATGAACACCCACTGGGTCTATATTTTCCATGTTACATACGGTAATAACATTACCCTTGCCATCTCTCATTACTTCATACTCAATTTCCTTCCAGCCTGCTATACACTTTTCTATCAATACCTGTGTAACCCTTGAGAGCCTTAAACCATTTGTTGCAATTTCTGTAAGCTGTTCAACATTATCTGCTATACCTCCGCCTGTTCCTCCAAGGGTATATGCAGGACGAACTATTACAGGATATCCTATTTTATCTGCAAAGGCTAAGGCAGCTTCCACTGTAGTTACAACCTCACTTGCAATACAAGGCTCGCCAATCCTTTCCATTGTATCCTTAAAGTCCTGTCTGTCCTCCGCCATTTTTATAGCTTCTGTAGCTGTTCCAAGAAGCTTAACTCCATGTTCCTCCAAAAAACCTGTTTCAGCAATTTCCATTGCCAGGTTAAGACCGGTCTGTCCTCCAAGTGTTGGGAGGATGCTGTCAGGCTTTTCTTCAATGATGATCTTTTTTAAAACATCAAGGCAAAGCGGCTCTATATAAACCTTGTCGGCAATATTGGTATCAGTCATGATTGTTGCAGGATTGCTATTTACAAGAACTACCTCAATACCCTCTTCCTTAAGTGCCCTGCAGGCTTGAGTTCCTGCGTAGTCAAATTCAGCTGCCTGGCCTATTATTATAGGTCCTGAACCGATAACCAGGACTTTCTTTACATCTTGTCTCTTTGGCATTATATATCCTCCTTAAACATTCCTATGGGAAGCTATTCTTTAAATTTTTTCATCATATCCATGAACTCATCAAAAAGATATGCTGTGTCTCCAGGCCCTGGTGACGCCTCCGGATGGAATTGAACTGTAAATACCGGCACCCCTTTGTACCTTACGCCTTCAACGGTGTTATCGTTCATATTCCGGTGGCTTATTTCCATCAATTCTCTGTCGAGAGTTTCTTCCAGTATTGTATAGCCATGGTTTTGTGAAGTTATATAAGTCAGATCTTTATTAATATCCTTGACCGGATGATTACATCCTCTGTGACCGTATTTGAGCCTTCCTGTATTAGCATTGTTAGCCAATGCAGTAAGCTGATGACCTAAACATATTCCAAATATTGGCCTTTTGCCGATAAGATTTTTTATTGTTTCTATTACATCCGTGCAGTCCTTTGGATCCCCAGGTCCATTTGAAAGCATTATACCGTCAGGGTCTATGGCCAGTATTTCTTCTGCTTTTGTCCAAGCAGGAAATACATAAACCTCACAACCCCTGTTTAGCAATGAACGAACTATATTCTGCTTTATACCTAAATCTATAAGTGCTACCTTAAAACCCGTACCTTCATAATGGAGTACTTCTTTTGTAGTAACCTCATAAACCGGATTCTTTATTCCATAGGATTTGATTTTCTCAAGGCTGCTTTCAAAATCAAAGTTCTCATCGGTTGTCACAATACCGTTCATTGTCCCTTTGCTTCTTAATATCTTTGTAAGTGCCCTTGTATCTATGCCTTCAATGCCTATTATGTTGTGCCTCTTAAGATAATCATTAAGTGTCTCAATTGATCTCCAGTTGCTTGGAGTTTTGCAAAGCTCTCTGACAATGAAACCCTTTACCTGCGGTTTGCTGGACTCAATGTCTTCCATGTTTACTCCGTAGTTGCCTATTAAAGGATATGTCATAGTAACTATCTGTCCGCAATAAGATGGGTCGGTCAATACTTCCTGATAACCTGTCATTCCCGTGTTAAAAACTATCTCACCGATTACCTCCCCTTCTACGCCAAAGCTCTTACCTGTAAAAATTGTGCCGTCCTCCAAAGCAAGTATTGCCTTCATTTTACCACCTCATATATATTTTAATTTTGAGTTTTTATTACACTATTAATGTCATCCCTCATGCGAATTGCCTCAGCCCTTGACGCCTCAGCATACTTGTCTTCGCTGTACTGTTCTTTCCAAGTTTCAGATTGATAAGCACACATTATACTTCTCGAAGCATTTACAATAGCTCCGAGTCCGTCTCCGTTAAAGGAATGTGCAACATCCCTTGCAGTACCGCCCTGTGCTCCATATCCCGGCACCAGTATATATGCATGTTTCATTGCTTTTCTAAGAATCTTGGCCTGATTGGGATAGGTAGCTCCAACTACTGCTCCTACACTACTGTATCCATATTTTCCCCTGAGGCTTTTCCCCCAATCCTCAACCAACTCCGCTACTATCTCATATATGCTTTTGCCCTTGTCTGTTAATATATCCTGAAGCTGCCCGGATGACTTGTTTGATGTCTTTACAAGGACGAATATGCCTTTGTTGTATTTTTTACAATCATCCATAAAGGGCTTAATTCCATCAACACCAAGATAAGGATTTACTGTAAGTGCATCCACATCGAATATGGGCTGCGTAACATCCTCGCTGATAATGGTTTTGCCCAGAAAACCTGCTGAGTAGCTTTCAGCTGTGGATCCAATATCATTACGCTTTCCATCGGCGATAACTATCATGCCTTTTTCTTTTGCGTATTTAACAGTCTCATTAAAAGCAACGAGTCCTTCAATTCCATACATTTCATAATAAGCCAGCTGGGGCTTTACAGCCGGGACAATATCGTATAAAGCATCAATTAAGCCTTTGTTGAATTCAATAATAGCCTGTGAAGCTCCCTTTAAGTTCACCCCATGCTCCTTGAAGGCTTTTTGCTTTATGAACTGAGGAATGAAATCCATCTTCGGGTCCAAACCCACAACAGTCGGATTATCTTTCTCCTTAATAGAATCAATCAATAAATCAATAAACATAAAATCACTCCCTATAAAAGTACCTTTTCTCTTACGACAAATTTGCCGTTAACAATTGTATAATAAACCGCACCATTAAGCTTATACCCATTAAACGGTGAGTTCTTGCTCTTTGACTTGAACTTTGTTATATCTACCGTTACGTCCTCATCAACATCAATTATGACTATGTCAGCAGCTTTTCCTGTCTCAAGGGATCCTTTATTGAGCCCTAATATCTTTGATGGGTTAATACACATCTTTTCAACTATCTGTTCCAATGTAAGCACATTGGTTTTTAACAGATATGTAATTGCTAAAGGTAAAGCAGTCTCAAATCCAACCATTCCGTTTGCAGCAACAGCAAACTCCACATTTTTTTCATCTATGTGGTGAGGTGCATGATCTGTGGCAATTATATCTATTGTACCGTCCCTGAGGCCTTCTATTATAGCGTCAACGTCCTTTTGAGTCCTTAACGGCGGATTGACCTTAGCAAGTGTATTAAATCCGTCACAAGCCTCTTCTGTAAGAACAAAATAATGTGGGCATGTTTCACAAGTCACTTTTACCCCACGTTTTTTAGCATTACGTATAAGATCAACTGATAGCTCAGTGCTTACGTGTGCAATGTGAATAGGTGCATTTGTGTATTCAGCCAGTATAAGGTCCCTTGCAACCATTATCTCTTCTGCAGCTGAAGGAATACCCTTTAACCCCATAATGGTGGACTGATAACCTTCATTCATAAAACCTTCTTCAGCAAGCTCAAGATCTTCACAGTGTGAAATCACAGTTATATCAAACATGGATGCATACTGTAACGCCTTCTTCATAATTGAGGCTTTCTTAACAGGCCTTCCATCATCCGATATTGCTACAGCTCCTGCAAACTTCAGCTCCCCTATTTCAGAAAGCTCTTCCCCTGCCTGTCCCTTGGTGATGGCACCTATGGGATAGACATTTACAAAACCATCCTGTTTTGCTCTGGTTATAATATTTTTTACAATAGACTCATTATCGATTACAGGATTTGTATTAGGCATGCATGCGATTGATGTAAATCCTCCAACTGCAGCACTCTGTGTTCCCGTTTCAATATCTTCCTTGTACTCAAATCCTGGCTCTCTTAAATGACAGTGTGCATCAACAAGCCCCGGAATAACATATTTTCCTGCAACATCCACTATATCACCGGTAGTGAACTCCAAATCATTACCTATATCAACTATTTTCCCCTTATCTATAATGATATCAAAAACACCGTTTCTTCCGGATTTAGGATCTATTATATGTCCGCCTTTAATTAATGTTTTCACCGCTATTCCTCCTTGTCAAAAGGTATAATACCGCCATCCTCACGGCAACCCCATTAGTTACCTGCTCATTAATGCATGACTGATCTCCGTCTACAACATAGGTTGAAAGCTCTAAGCCCCTGTTTACAGGTCCCGGGTGCAGCACCAAGGCATCTTTCTTGGCAAATTTGAGCCTTTTGGTATCCAGTCCGAAGAACTTGGCATACTCCCTTGCTGTGGGGAATAATCCTTTCTTTTGCCTTTCCAGCTGAATCCTCAAGCCCATAACGACATCAGCATCAATAAGTGCCTCCTGGATTGTGCTGTACACTTTTACTCCGGTTTTCTCAATTCCCATGGGTATCAGTGTAGAAGGACCGGCCACACTCACCTCAGCTCCAAGCTTAACCATTCCCCAGATATTGCTTCTGGCAACTCTGCTGTGGAGTATATCGCCTATTATGGCAACCTTCATGCCTTTTAAACTACCTCTTTTTTCATATATTGTAAACATATCCAATAACGCCTGAGTCGGATGCTCATTCATTCCATCACCGGCATTAATAACCGATGCTTCTACATTTTTGGCAATCAAGTGAGGAGAACCGGACATGGGATGTCTTAGTATTATTACATCAGTCCCCATCATATCGATAGTTTTTGCAGTATCTATCAATGTCTCTCCCTTTGAAACGCTACTGCTTGAAGCTGAAACATTTGCAGAACTGGCACTCATATACTTTGAAGCAAGTTCAAAAGACAGGCGAGTCCTGGTGCTGTTCTCATAAAACAAGGTAACAATTGACTTTCCTTGAAGGTGTGGAGTCTTTTTGTTGTTGGTTGTGAGAATATACTTCATGGTCTTCGCTGTCTCAAGTATGTGTTCTATCTCTTCTGCCGACATATCCTTTAACCCAAGAAGATCTTTGGATTTTAAAATCATGTAGTCTCCCCTCCGCTTTCGTATAGTTTAAATTGAAATTATATAAAACCTATAATTGCTGGTTTATTAGACATAAAAATAGTAAGGGCAACTACCCTTACTATCATAAACACATTTATTTGAAATAGCTGAATAACAATAAAAGTAAATAGATAGGAAATATAGTTTAAAATCTATCGACTCTATGCACTTTTTCAGGTAACCAGCTAATCTCATTTGCATTTTGATAAATTCCTTTCCGTCTATTTCATATAGCACATTCTTATTATCAATGTGCTATTGTTTTTTCCAAATCCCCAATTATGACAATATTTTCTTTATCTATTTCTTCCAACTTAACATGTATAACTTCGCTTTTTGCAGTCGGAACATTTTTACCTATATAATCAGCCCTTATAGGAAGCTCTCTATGTCCTCTGTCGATAAGTATTGCAAGTTGAATGGCCTTTGGCCTCCCTATATCCATTACCGCACCGATTGCTGCTCTTACAGTCCTGCCGGTAAAAAGAACATCATCTATCAAAATAATTTTTTTATCATTTACCGGAAAGTCAATTTGTGTTCCATTTATCAGAGGGTGTTCAGCAAGCATGCTGAGATCATCTCTATAGAAAGTAATATCCAGTATTCCTACCGGCACATGTACTCCCTCAATTTCAAAGATTTTCTTGGCAATCCTTTGAGCCAGAGGCACTCCTCTTCTTTGTATGCCGATGAGGGCAATGTCTTTAATACCCTTGTTTTTTTCAATGATCTCGTGGGATATTCTTACAATGGCTCTGTCAATGCTGCTTTGATCCATAATTTCTGCTTTACTGACCATGTTTGCACCCTCCAGATACAAAATAATATTTTGCTTCGAACATTCATAGAAATTTAAAAAGCTTCCTGCCAAAAGGCAAGAAGCTACATATGCTAAGTAACACTAGTAAATTATACCTTTCAGCCTCTCTGGACTATTTTAAAGGTTCCATATTCAAGTTCAATTTATAATATCACAACATGAGTTTATTGTCTATAGAAATAAGAATATTTATTCATAATTTATTGAAGATGTTTTAATTCATAACAAGGTTACGAACCTTTCAATCTATAATGACTTAAACTGTTTCAGATCCAATACCTCTTTGAAGTAGTGGGGCAAGTCCACCTCGAATCGCATATTTTCACCGCTTACAGGATGTATAAACTCAAGAATTTTGGCATGAAGAACCTGTCCGTCTGTATTTATGCTTTTATTTCTTCTTCCATAGACTTCGTCCCCCATAACAGGATAACCGATATATGACATATGCACCCTGATCTGATGGGTTCTTCCCGTCTCCAGTCTGACTTCAATAAAGGTTGCATCCTCAAAACGTTCAAGCACTTTGAAGTATGTAACAGAATGCCTGCCGTTCTTGGTACTCACAGCCATCTTCTTTCTATCGACAGGATGCCTGCCTATAGGAGCATCTATTTTACCTGATTCCTCTCTTATTACTCCATCCACAACAGCATAGTAGACCCTTTTAATGTCATGAGCTTTTAACATTTCAGTCAATTTTTCATGGGCCTTGTTGTTTTTTGCAACCACCAGAAGCCCTGAAGTATCCTTATCTATTCTATGAACAATACCTGGTCGTATAACACCGTTTATATCGGATAGATCATCTCCGCAGTAATCCATCAGTCCATTTACCAAGGTACCTGAATAATTCCCCGCAGCCGGATGAACCACCATTCCCTTTGGCTTGTTTATTACAAGTATATCCTTATCCTCATAGACTATGTCCATATCAATCTTTTCAGCTTCCACATCAAGCTTTACAGGGTCAGGTACAAAAACCGTCACCTCATCATCTACTTTAAGTTTGTAGTTCGATTTGATTTTCTTACCGTTTACGAGAACCGATTCATTATCAATAAGTTTTTTTACATATGTTCTTGAATAATCACCCAGCTTTTCGCTTATCCATGAGTCAATTCTTAAATCCGCAGTATCTGCAACAAGTTTTATCTCTTCCATTAGGATTCTCCAACCTCTTTTTTCTCAATTTCGTTGTTTTCAAACTCTCTATTATGAGCTTCTTTTTTTTCAATGTCCCTTTGCATGAAAAGTATGTAGCAGACCATGAGTGCTGTTCCTATAACAACAAAGGAATCTGCAATATTAAATATCGGGAACTGGTACGATCCGAAGAAGAACTGCAGAAAGTCTACCACACTTGCCCGAAAAACCCTGTCAATAAAATTGCCCATGGCACCACCCAATATTAATGTAAGGGAGAGCTTTAAAAATTTGTTATCCGACTTCATATGAATACGGATAAGAATTGCTGACAAAACAATTGTAAAAGGTATAAAAAATATTCGTCCATTTTCAAGTATTCCCCATGCAGCTCCTGTATTTTTCCAATGAGTTATATTGAAAAAATCACTAATAACAGGTATTTGCTGGCCTAAACTAAGATTACTTATTATCAAGTACTTGCTGACCTGATCTAAGACGACTATTGCAATAGCTAGTGCTATCCATAACATATAAATTAACCTCCATATACTGTAATTTGTTAGACATTTTATACTATCTAACAGGTGCTGTAATATACCATTTTGTTACATCGTTATACTTATTCCACTGGTAAGAGCTCAAATCTCCCCTCACCCTTTTGTTAAAAAGAACAGCATGATTGTAAAAATATAACCCTATATAAGGCATTTCATCGCTTATAATACTTCTCATGTTAAAAAACATGGCCTTTTTCTTGGCATCATCATTTTCGCTTTTTATTTGCCTTAAGTACCCGTCAACCTCCGGGTTTTTATATCCTGAGGTGTTAAAAGCATAACTGTCTGATGAAAAAGCATAAGATATGTCTGAATAATCAGGTATGCTTAGTCCTAACAATGCCATATCATATGTCTTGTTGTTAATTTTCTTGAATTCTTCATCCCATTTCATTTTTTTAACTGCAACTTTAATACCGCATGCTTCTAACTGGCTCGCGATCATTTCGCCAATTCTGAATCTTACATCATTATCCTCATTTACCAATAACTCTAACTCTAATTTTCTGTAAACGCCTCCTACAGACTTATACATTATACCCGTTGTCATATCTTCCTTCCAACCATTTTGCAAAAGCAGATCCCTCGCACTCTTAACGCTGGCTGTGTATGAGAGTGCATTTGACTCATACAGCCATGTATCGGGAATGACAGGTAGATCTGCCGCTATAGCTTCACCTGGTATAATCTTATCAATTAACTTCACTTTGTCAATAGCATATGCCATAGCCTGTCTTACGACTTTGTCATTTAAAACTGCATTTTTGAGGTTTAAAGATAAATATTCGTAATTATTGCTTGGAAACTTCTTTAAATATACATCATTTCTTCCGTTAAACTTACTAAAGTCACGATTTTTCAAATAAGTCAAGTCTATTTTTTCATCCTGAAAATCATTGATGGCATCCTTGCTGCTGCGATTGAGCACTACGTCTATGCTGCTGATATATGGAAGAATTTTTTCTTTTTTGCCTGAAGCCCTCCACCAGCTTTCATTTAGCTTCAATTTTATAAGACTTTTCCCATCGGATGACAAAAACATATATGGTCCGGTGCCCATTGGAGTTTCATTTTTCTTGGATGTAACTATGCTGTCCCCGTTAAAATGTCTTTTTGATATTATAGGAAACGTCATCAACTCGGCTAAAAATGAATTTGGGTTTTTTAATATAATTTTTATAGTATTTTTGTTAACTGCTGTAAAAGCGGATATATCCTCAATATTCTTTTTATATAAAGTATTTACCTTTGGATCCTGAATATTTTTCAGGGTAAATTCAACATCTTCCGCAGTAAATGGAGTTCCATCCTGCCAAGCCACATCATTTCTGAGATAAAAAACCCATGACAGGCCGTCTTGGGAAACCTCCCATTTGTCCGCTAAAACAGGAAGCGGCCTTTGACTCTTATCAAGTCTGACCAGACTCTCAAAAATCATTTCAGAGAAATCCTTAACGTAGAGGTTCTGTGTCAAAAGCGGGTTTAAGGTATCGGGAGCTGTACTGAATATTCTTAGATTTCCTCCTCTTACAGGCCCCTTATCCATTATATCACCGCTGAATTCATTTTGGGTATTTTTTTCTTTGTTTTCTATATTTACACTATCCCTGAGGCTGCACGATGTAAGAAAAATATTAATACATAACAGCGTTGAAACTACCTTAATAACCCTACTTTTCATTTGTATTCTCCTCGCATATACATTATAAAATCTGCATTATGGCAGTAAGACTCCCGGTCCTGCCGCTGTCTCCCCTATGGGAAAAGAATATATCATTATTGCATTTTGTGCAAATTTCACTCATACAAATGTTTTCTTCCCTGACGCCTTGCCCAACCATTGTCCTTTTAATAATACCCTGCAGATCTATCTTGAGTTTTTCATCATTTAACCACTCACAAAATATGTCTATGTCATTATGCTTAGCTTTAAATTCTTCATAGACTTCCTTTCCCACCTCAAAGCAGCATTTCCCTATTGATGGCCCCACAGCAGCAACTATGTCTTGTGCCAGGCAGCCGTACTCTTTATTCATTGAAATCAAAGTCTCCTTTGCTATTTCCTTTAAGGTTCCCCGCCATCCTGAATGGGATTCTGCTATAACTTTTTTTTGGGGGTCAAAGAACAATAAAGGAACACAATCGGCATAAAATGTTACAAGGGCTACACTTCTTTCATTTGTCATTAATCCATCATAGCCCTGAATATCACTTTCCTTAAATATGCCTTTTCCCCTGTCCTGCTCTCCAACAGCTTTTATTTTACTGTCGTGAACCTGTTTGGATAAAACCATATCCCTCGAATCTATATTTAATACCTCAGCAACCCTCCGATAATTTTCCAAAACATTCTCCCTTGTGTCCTTACGGTTAAAGCCCATGTTAAGGGATGAGCACTCACCTGTACTGACTCCGCCGATCCTCGTGGTAAAGCCGTGACTTATGGTGCTTTGGTATTTCTTCAAGTTGCTAAACTGTATAAATTCAACCCCGTTTATGGAATTATAAGTTATGTTATTGTTGTTTATAAAAATTTCCTTCAAATTATTGCACCCCTTCGGCCCGATATAACTTAATTCATATCATATTATAGCTTATTATAATATGATTCTCAATATAACTTAATACCATACCATCACAGAGCAGCAAATGCAAAAACTTGGAGTGGTTTTGTAACCCTGGCAATTTTGCACAAAAATTAATTGAATAAATTATAGAAGGAGATTATTATTCTATTGTCGAATAAAATCAAGTGAATAAACTTTAACCGATGAGAGGAATTTATCGTGGGATTTAAAAGATTCAGGAAATTATATTACAGCATTTCAATAAAAAGCAAACTAAACCTTCTTATATTTATCCTCATGGCCTATTCAATTGTTTTTATCGCCTATTTTGGGTATAAAAGCTATGCTTCCGTATTCGAGGAAAAATCTACCGAAAACCTTGTAAAAAATGTTGACGTCCTCTCAACAATACTGTCTGACAGATTGGAAAATGTTATAAAAAGCTCTGCGAAGATACTTCTTGACGATAAATTATATGCGGCAAATGACCAACTAAAATCCGGCTTAAATGAGCCATATTTATCCAATCCTCAGACATTCAAATCCGACATAGAAATTTATCTTGGAAGCTATGTTGCTTCTAGCAATGAGTTTGATTTAATGGCCTTTAGATTTAACATAAGCAATAAAACCTATTTTGCCGACAACAACCTTACACTTGATAGCGAAAAGATAATCTCAGACGATAAGTTGTTTCAAATGGCAAAAAAATCTTCAGGAAATCCGGTTTGGTATTTCAAGCAGCAAAAGGGTAAACCTACTGAAATATATATTATAAGAGAAGTTTTGGACTACGCTTCAGCTAATGAATCAATAGGCACTTTAGTTTGTAAGGTAAATGAGAACTACCTTTTTGGTACCATACGTGATTTTCTGACTTATAACGTACAGAATGTTAGCATTTATAACGATAATGGGTTACTCGTTTATCAATATAATACCTTTGATGAAAAATACAAAACAGCTTGGGAAGAGCTGTTAAAAAGCTCTGAGCCCAGCGGGTTCTACAGTGCTAAACATGGTGGAGATACAATTTATTTGGCTTATAACGAAATCCCAAAATTGAAATGGAAGCTTGCAGTGTTCATATCTTCAAACCTTTTATTAGTCGATATGAAAAAGGTTCTAATTACCATTTTCATTCTTTGCCTTATTACACTTCCAATCTGGCTTATACTGATTTATACTATCTATAGGGACATAATAAACCCGGTATATCTGTTAGTTGATAGGATGGATAAAATAGAAAAAGGCAATACCGGAATAACAGTTGCTGATGACAGGCTGGACGAACTTGGTTATGTTTTCAAGACCTTTAACAGGATGTCTGAAGAAATAAACAGGCTTATAAATAAGGTATACAAGGAAAGCCTTATGATGAAGGATGCTGAAATCAAGGCACTTCAGGCTCAGATTAACCCTCATTTTCTATGCAACACATTAGAAACCATCAATTGGAAAGCAAAACTCTATGGAGTTGACGATATCAGCGAAATGGTAACGGCTTTATCATCGATAATAGATGCAAACCTTGACAGAAATAATGAAAAAATGATACCTATAAGGCGGGAGCTTGACTATATTGATAATTACAACCTGCTTATTCAAAAAAGGTTTGGTAAAAAAATTAGATTTATAAAATCAATAGATGATGATGCTTTAGATTATAAAATACCTAAGCTGCTTATTCAGCCATTGATAGAAAACTCAATCTATCACGGCCTAGAAACCAAAAAAGGCGGCGGAACAGTTGAGCTTATCATTTCAATTGAAGAGGACATGCTTCTTATTATTGTTGCGGATGATGGCAAAGGAATTGATGATGAAACTTTAAAAAAATTAAAGCAGAGTTTGGAAGAAAATGTAGAAAATCAGTATGAAAGCAGGACGAAAATTGGTATAATGAATGTACATAGAAGAATAAAACTTATTTACGGTAGCGATTTTGGCCTCAAAATTTTCAGTGAGGCTGGAAAAGGAACTACGATTATTCTCAAGCTTCCGTTTAATGAGGATCAAGGGGTAGGTATATGATAAAAGTTGTAATAATTGATGATGAAGAAATAATTCGTGAGGGTCTCCGAAAAATAATAGATTGGACCAGCATGAATTGTGAAATTATCGGGGAAGCTGAAGATGGCGAAGATGGCCTTGAGCTAATTAATTCATTGCAGCCGGACATTATTATTACGGATATAAGGATGTCTTCTAAAAGCGGTTTGGAGATGATTTCTGAGATAAAAAGTATCAAGGAAGATTGCAGAATAATAATACTTACTGGCTTCAGGGATTTTGAGTATGCTCAGGAAGCTATAAAGCTAGGTGCTTTCCGTTACCTGTTAAAACCATCCAAGGTTGACGAAATTACCCAGACAATTAAATGTGCAATAAAAGAGATAAAAAAGGTTAAAGAAAAAAAAGAACATTACAAGCTATTAGTTAAAAAAGCAAATGAAATACAAAGCTCAAAAAAGTATTACCTGCAGGATTTCTCAGATACAAACGAAAATAATTATAATATTCAAACCGGTATCAATTCAGATGGTATTAATCAAAAAGGAAACGGCTATGAAACCAGTGAATCGTCTAAAAATTCAAAATACCTTGTAAATAGAGCCCTTATTTATCTTCGTGAAAATTATTCCAAAAATATAAATTTAAAAACCCTGTCGGAGGAACTTTACATCAGCACTTGGTATTTAAGTAAATTGTTAAAGAAGGAGACAGGCAGCAATTTTATAGACATCCTGAATAACATCCGTGTCGAGGAAGCAAAAAAGCTGCTTGGAGACCCCAAGTATAAAATATATGAAATAGCAGAGGTAGTTGGTTTTTCCGATGTCACCTACTTCTACAGGCTCTTCAAAAAACTTACCGGAATGACTCCGATGGAGTATAAAAACAGTATGTTGTAAATAGCAAAAGCTTTTCATCCAGAATATGAATGAAAAGCTTTTATTTATATTAAAAGTCATAGTATATGTAAAAAATTATTTTCGAAATATCTTTATAATAGTTACACCTTCCACTTTTGGAAAAGTATATTGGTTCTATATAGTATTTTTTTGTGGAATATTTCCGCATAGCTTATACTGTTGCTATAATAAGGCATATCTTCCATATATAACTCGCTGTCCTTATATTTGATTTCGTTTTCCATTTTTAATGATTCATACCTGCTGTTTAATGATCCTTTTTCGACAAAATCAATAAATACAGGGACGCGATAATTTTCCTCAAGCCATTTTATCATTTCATCGGTTATTTGATCATCCTCAATGTGCTTTTCGATGAGAAATTTTATGCCGTTCCTGAAAGGAATAGAGAGCCACATGCCGTTTATCGGCAAGTGAGAAACCATTTCCTCCAGTATCCATATATCAAATTCTCTGTCCTCAACTACAACACTGCCCCTCTTTCTTCCGTCTATTTCCATAGACACCTTTCGACCGCAGGGACACTCCTTATGTGTAACCTTGGCTCTATCACCTGTCAAATATCTGATTAATGGAGTAGCCTTCTTGTTTAGTGTTGTTATTGCAAGGGTTCCTGCCTCTCCTGATGCAACCTCTTTGTCCAGATTCTCATCCAACACTTCAAATAAAAAATTTTCATCAAGGGGGTGGGTTTTTCTATGCTCACATTCAATCATTAAAGGCCCTACCTCTGCTGTACTGAAATAATCATAGATAGGTACTCCCCACATTCTTTCAATCAACTTTCTCTTTGAGGAAGTTAACGCCTCTCCCGCAGTATAAATGGCCCTTAAGGCAGAAAAATCAGACTTTAGATTATAACCCATCATCTGTGCAGTCTCAGCAATGAGCAACGCTTGAATAGGCATAGTCGCCAACACTGTGACATCCAGCTTCTTCATCATGTAGACAATTCTTGTAAATGGGGTTATATTATTTTTGGAGCTGGTAGGTATAACACATGCATTCTTCATCTGTGCTGCAATATGCGTAAAGTGTGCTGTTGTGGAAAGTGCATATGGGAACCTTATGAGCACTCTGTCGTCTTCATTAAATCCAATGCCTCCCGAATTTATCCTTTTGGCACAATCGATAAGCTCGCTTTTTGTAAACCAGGAAACCGATGAACCTCCCGAAAAACTAAAGGTATCGTGATATTGGTATAATTCCTTCTTCGGAACACAAATAAAACCATTTGGAGAATTATTTATTATATCATCTTTTGTAGTAAAAGGCAGACTTTTGAAATCTTCTAGCGATACTATTTTCCTGTCAGGTATTCTGTTCCTATTAAAATGTGACTTTCTGGATTGCGTAAGTGTTTCATTCAGTTTTTTTAAAACATTTTCATTCAAAAACATCCTAAACCACCCCCATATATAAGAAAAGTCAAAGAGCCATAGATAAATTGAATTAATTTAATCTTTAGTGCAGTTTATAGATTCCAATCCGATATTTAATTTCCAGTGTGTTAATAAAAGTAATTACCCTTGGAAATTAATTATATTATTTTACTTAAAAGCTGTCTATATTTTTCTGATAAGAATTTAAAAAATACTTATTTATACTCTAATTTCTTTTATTATCGTTTACAATGGAATTAATTGTTTACAGATAGCAAATAATTGTCATCTTCAGTTATAGCATACAAACAATAGCACAATTTTGTTGTTTCGACATTAAAGTATTATATTCGAGGATTTATTTACAGTCAAAGTTCTTGTTATTTGAGTACTTTTTAATTAAGGGCATTTCAAAAAATACATTGTTTAATTATTTTTTGCATATTACCCTTAATTCAGCTTTTTGAAATGCCCCATTGACCAGTTAATTATTTGATAATACCTAAACGGTAATTTCAACAATATTTCCGTCAGGATCAAGAACTACACTTTCAAAGTAACCATCCCCCGTGGTCCTTGGTAATGAAATAAGTCTATATCCATCATTTGTAATCATATCGGTCAACTCAATAACCTTCTCCTTACTTCCAACGGAGAATGCAATATGTGTATAGCCCATCGTCTCCTGATCTATGGCCCCAGTACTTACCTGAGGCCTTGTCATAATTTCGAGCCTGGCACCATCGGCAAATACCAGGAAATAGGACTGGAATTCCTTATGAGCACTTATGTATTTTTCATTTCTTCTTCCTTCGAAATACCTTTCATAGAAGGCTGCAAGCCTTTCAATATCTGCTGTCCAAACAGCTATATGCTCGATTCTCATAATAATACCTTCTCTATTAGTACTATATAAATATTAGTATTCTATCCATATTCCTATATGCTATCTAGTATTATATTACCATAAAATTGAGTACTTGCGGCATATGGAATTATTTATACAAAAATTTTATAATTAAATTATCAGGTAAGTCAAATTAAAAGCCGGCACTCACAAATCAAAAATATTGATTATCTTTATACTCCTAAAAATTCTTTAAAATTGAAAGGTGGAATCCCTATGATGAAATTTTATTATGATTATGTAAAAACTTATCTAAACAGCAAAAAGGGCCAGGGTATGGTTGAATATGGTCTGATCATCTCCCTTATAGCAGTCGCAGTTATAGCAGCCCTAGTAATACTTGGACCTAAGATAGCAAACCTCTTCAACAATGTTTCAAACGAAATGTAGCAATAAAATATATTCCGACAAAAGGTCTGATAACTTCAATAGGGGTTATTAGGCCTTTTGTTATGTTTAATAATTGCGTTAACTATGTTTTACATAACTTCTTATATTTTTGGTTTTATCCTTAACAAGTATAATCTGACGTTTCATAGCTGTTGTAAATATTTGTTTTAATTTGTCATAGTCATTGAATTCTTTTGTTGCTCTGTCAACTTCAAGCTTGATCAAATAAAAATCAATATCCACAAGATTTTTCAAAAGAATATTATAATATGCTGACTCTATGAGCATATCTGTAATTTCTGAGACCCTTTTAGCCATTTTGTTAAAAAGGTTTTTATTTTTGGATGGATGATAAATATCTTTAGCTATTGAATCCACTATACCTTCCTGCTCATCAAACAGCCTTTCAAATTTATTCATTTCTGTTATAAGTCCTTTTTTAAATTCATCAAGCTTTTTATCCACATCATAAGAAAACCTGCTCTGTCTGTGTATGTTTGCGATAAGTCCGTCAATATCCCTCTCTGTAGACCTTATAATCGGAATCAATTCGTCAAGTCTGAAGTTGTTTACGTTTTCAATGTTTAGTCCACCTTCAGTAGCATTATATAGCTCAACCCTGTCCTTAATCTTATCAAAATAGCTTTCAAACCAGTTTCTCATTGATAAAAACACTATATTTGTATAAATAGGCTGTCCAAAAATATCTTTCTCCAATACCAGGTTGGAATCAATACTTTGGTTATCATTTACAGCCTTTCCTGTAAGTGCAAGGTCCTGCCCCACTATAATAATAGGATTACAGCCCATCTTAAAAAGCAAATCCCCGCATGAGTTGGCTACTGACGGTCCGCTTAAAATATATTCACTCTTTATGTTGGAAAATTTTAAAAACTCTGATGTAAAATTATCAACTGGATAATTCATAAGAAACTTAGGTCCTTCATAGCTTTCTACAGAACCTGTTGCGATCTGATTGGTATATATAAAGTAAATGTCTTTGCTTCTAACTTTCCTGTGCAGCTCAGCCTCAGCCTCACTTGCATCTATCCCCACCATAAAATGAGGAGTTATGTCGTACTCCTCTAAGATTCTAATGGCACTGCCTGCTGCCATTATTACGGCATTATTTTTAATTTCCTTAAGTAGGTGAATGTTCTTTCTAAGTGAAGGTCCTGCTGATACCAGTACCCCCGGCACTCCATGAAACCTACCGATAAGCCCTTGAAAATTGGAAGCTTCCTTGATTTTTAATGAATTGGACAAGCTGTTGGCTGTCCACAGCTCCCCAAATACCCTCTTGGTAGAAAAATCTACATTGAAGTTTTCCGCTTGTTTAATAAATTTACTTCTTAGCTCATCCCACAAGCTTTCAAACATAAACCCATAAACTTCAAAGGGCTCACACTGAATTCCTCCCTGTTCGGTATCCCACAAAAGCAGGTTTATTCTTTCCAGAATGCTTTCGATAGGTTCATCAAGAAAAATTTCCGACTTTTTAATTATGAGTTCAAGGTTTCTTATGCTAATGATGTGATAGAACAAGTTTATGTCAGGCTCAACTATTATTACCTTTTTGTTTTTAAACCCGGTCAACAGTACCTCAAGATGATAGCCGAATCCTGTTCCGAAAACTATGTCTGCTTTATTAGTAGGGTCGATGTACTTGTCTATCCACCTGTAGGCCTCACTTATCGGGTCTTCATGGTCACAAAGTATAAAATCCTCTCCGCCGATTTTGACAAGCATATTTATAATAATGTCATCCTGTTTGGCTACCACTATTTTTTCAATTATATTATTTTGCGGCACATAACGATTATTGATATACAGCTCCAGTTTTTTAAATACACTGGGCTGGTGTCTTTCCAAAAGCTTGAGATTCTTTTGCAATACCTCATTCATCATTATCAACTCCACTTATAAGAGGTTTTATTTGTCTCTGATTATCTTCCTGAGCTCATCCATAAAGGTGTTTATATCCTTAAACTGCCTGTAAACCGATGCAAATCGTACATAAGCAACTTCATCCAGCTCTTTCAGTTTTAAAATAACCATTTCACCCAATTCATTGGATGTTACTTCCCTCTTTAGAGAATTGCAAACCTGGCTTTCAATACCATTAACAAGCTTTTCCAAATCTTCTACTGATACCGGTCTTTTTTCACAGGCCCTCATAAGCCCATTCATTAACTTTTGCCTGTCAAATATCTGACAGGTTTTGTCTTTCTTCACTACCATAATAGGCAGACTTTCAACCTTCTCATAAGTTGTAAACCTCCGAGTGCAATTGGAACACTCCCTCCTTCTCCTGATGGCAGTATTTTCATCAGTAGGCCTTGAGTCAATTACCTTGTCCTCTATAAAGCCGCAAAACGGGCACCTCACAAAATCCCCTCCCTAACTAAAACACTAGATGAACTTCTATATACCAGCGTATTTTTATTTTAAATTCTATCATAGTAAAAAAAAATTATAAAGATATTTGGAATTTATTTTATTTTTTTAGCAAAAATCAGGCATCTTAAATATATTTTTTCATGTGCATCAGGGCTGTTTTTTCAAGTCTCGAAACCTGTGCCTGTGAAATCCCGATTTCTTCAGCAACCTCCATCTGAGTTTTCCCTTCAAAAAACCTCAGATTCAAGATATGCTTTTCTCTTTCTCCAAGCCTCCTCATCGCTTCCTTCAAAGCTATTTCCTCAAGCCAGTTTTCATCCTGATTCTTTTCATCCTTCACCTGGTCCATAACATAGATTGCATCACCGCCATCATGGTAAACGGATTCAAAAAGCGAGATAGGATCCTGAATGGCATCTAATGCAAACACCACATCTTCCTTGGGAATTTGCAACTCCATGGCTATCTGATCCACTGTAGGCTCCTTAGAGTTGTTGTTAGTCATCCTTTCCTTTACCTGCAGTGCTCTATAGGCAATATCCCTTAAGGACCTGCTTACGCGAATGGAATTGTTATCCCTTAGATATCTCCTGATTTCACCTATGATCATAGGTACAGCATAAGTAGAAAACTTTACATTCTGAGAAACATCAAAATTGTCTATAGCTTTTATAAGGCCTATGCATCCTACTTGAAACAAATCATCAACATATTCTCCTCTATTATTAAACCTTTGTATTACGCTTAAAACTAGCCTAAGATTACCCTTAATAAATTCCTCTCGTGCCGTGGTGTCCCCTTTGTGCATTCTTTCAAATAAAACTTTTTTCTGTTCGTTAGATAAAACTGGTAATTTAGACGTATTTACTCCACAAATCTCTACTTTATTTATAAGCATAGAATAACCTCCCGGCAGCTAATATTTTGTCAATATCATTATTGCCTGAGAGGTTTTTTTTATACTGTAAAATACATAAATTACACTAAAGATTTTTATAAGACAAATTGAACTTATTATGTATAACTTGCCGGTTTTAATGGTATTCCGTAAAGTAGAAGTAATATTTCAGTCAGCCCTACATCATCCTGCTTATCTCCTTTTTAAGCCTGCTTATGATCCTCTTTTCAAGCCTAGAGATATATGACTGGGAAATGCCCAGCATATCGGCAACTTCCTTCTGGGTTTTTTCTATACCGCTCTCCAGCCCGAACCTCAACTCCATTATTTTCTTTTCTCTGTTCGTAAGTTTCTTAATGGCAATATTCAGGAGTTCTCTGTCCACCTCATCTTCTATGCTCCTGTGAATAAGATCGTTCTCGGTACCTAGAATATCGGATAAAAGCAGCTCATTTCCGTCCCAGTCTATGTTAAGAGGCTCATCTATGGATATTTCAGTCTTAATTCTATTATTCCTTCTCAAATACATTAATATTTCATTTTCAATACACCTTGAAGCATAAGTAGCAAGCTTGATGTTTTTAGACGGATTAAAGGTGTTTATGGCCTTTATAAGGCCTATTGTACCTATTGATATAAGGTCCTCCACTCCAATACCGGTATTTTCAAACTTTCTAGCTATGTACACCACCAGTCTTAGATTTCTCTCAATAAGTATTGTCTTTACGCCAAAATCACTGTTTTCAAGTTTGTTTAAGAGAAAGCTCTCTTCATCATTGCTAAGTGGAGGCGGCAAGGCATCACTTCCACCTATATAGTGTATTGGTGACCTCTTATATTTACCAAATTTCTTTAGAATATTAATGTACTTTATGAGTAGTATAAACTTGATCCTTTTGCCAATAAACATTCCTTCATCCCCTTTTATTTAATAAATTTTATATCGTTAGGATCAAACACCTTAAACAAGTTCCGGATTAAGAAGTGCCCTATATCTCTCGTTTCTGGACAATGTTTTGTTACATATGCCTACAACCACATCCCTTACCCCCTTCTTATCATCGTCTTTCCCTATTTCAATATAATCAGGCTTAAAACCAATCAATATTCCGTTATCCTTTCCTATTGACATGAACGGTATAAGTCTGAATCTGGAAAACCATTTTGAATTGGATATTACCCTAGATATATTGTCCAAATCATTTTCTTTGGATTCCTTAAATATATCCTGAATGTCAGTTGGCAATACATCTTTGATAGCCAGGTACTCTACAATAATGACAGGCATATTGGTCAGGGGATCATGCAGTGAATTTCCCGTGTCGACTAAAGCTGCCAATTCAATTACATTGTCCTCAAAAGATATTTTTATTGGCATAAGATACTTTTCCTTGGTTCTGCTTTGAATGATTTCAATAAGTATCTTTACAATTATTCCCACCATAATAAGGGACAGTACCAGAATAGTGAGCTTATTCTTCCAGAATACATATACAATCCCGTTTCTTACAAACCCTCCCGACTGGTTGAAATAAATAAATGCAAATGCAGCTCCTGCAAATATAAAAGTAGAGACATAAAACATTGCAAGAATCTTAAAAAAAGTTTTCAACTTTTCAGGAGTAAATGTAACAGCAATAATTCCGGCCGACAGAAGCAGCTTCGCAATAATTGTTCCATACACCTTCATACCGGGCAGCATAATCAGAACTACCACATATGATGCACCAATTGCAGCTCCAACAGCAAGCCTCAAGCTAGATACCCTTACTTTTGAAAAGATTGATGTTACATATAGTATTAAGAAATTAACTACCAAATTTTCCAAAAATAAAACATCCAAATAAATTTCCACGCTTGATACCCCGTATGTTTTTTATATTTAATGTTTATTATGATGAATGACTCCCACTGTTTATAATATACTTATATTCAGCAGGTCTTAAGTTTATGTATATTATATAACTTCTAATGAATAGTTTTTGTCAAACTGAACTGTAGAAATATGGAAACTGATTGACAAAATATCCTATAGCCTTTTTATACAACACGCCTGGGATATTTTTAATATTAATTGATAATATCAATCTTGATTTGCACCAACTTAAAACGATTCTTTAACTTGAGAATTTAGATAAGCTTAGTGTTTTACACTAACCAGATTGTACTAATATCTTACATGGAATATTTTTTATTTTTAGCTGGCTTTATTATACTAGAGGATTATCTATTTTAAAATTACCTTGCTGACGTAACATAAACAGAGCCTTACGCTTTTGGCACAAGGCTCTGATATATATCTGGCGACTACCTATTTTACATCATGAATAGATGTCAGAAAACTCAACACTGGCCATGTATAAGTATTTCCTGGACTTATTGTCTTCATTTCCGGCCTGAATGCATGAGGCTTCTGCATTGGCTGGAAGCCTTATTATAAACTCGGTATATTCCCCCAACTCACTTTCTACACTGATCTCTCCTCCATGCATATCTATAAGTGATTTCACAATTGATAATCCAATACCACTCCCCTCGCTCTCCTTGGTCAGGGATGTATTTAACTGCCTGAATCTTTCAAATATTTGGTCTTTTTTATCTTTTGGTATTCCAATCCCTGTATCTCTTATTGAAATCAATATGTTATCTCCCATATCATTGAGCCTTACAAATATACTTCCCCCAGGCCTATTGAATTTAGTTGCATTTGAAAGCAAGTTGAGCATAACTCTTTCAATCTTATTTATATCGCAAACCATATATTTTTCTTCGGTATCGGTATCAAAAGTAAGGCTCAACGATTTGCTCTCAATAAACTCAGCAACAGATAGTGTAACTCGCTCTATAACATCTACGATATTGCAGCACTGCCGGTTTAATTCAAGAAACCCCGAATCAATTTTTGTTATATCAATAATGTTATTTATTATTTTTAGGAGTCTATAGCAATTTTGCCTGATTGATGCTACATTTTTGTTTAGTTTATTTTTTATTTCATCTGGGTTTTTGTTGTCTTTGTAAGACTCGATTAATTGTACAGATCCCAGTATAACATTTAAAGGTGTGCGAAACTCATGAGATATATTAGTAAAAAATTCTGTTTTGAGCTTGTCATATTCTATTACTTCATTTAACAACCTAAGGTTTTCATCACTTGCGAGCTTAAGCTTCTCCTCAACCGTCTTCTTTTCTGTTATGTCAGTATGCGTTCCTATAATACTTAATATTTGGCCATGGCTGTTCCAAATACCCTGCCCTTTCAGGTGAATCCATAAATAGCCGTCTTCTTTAGTTTGTATTCGGCATTCGCAAGAAAGTTTGGTAATTCTTCTTTTTATATAATCATCAATGTTACTTAGAAGCATATCTATATCATCTGGATGAACGAATTCCTTCCAAATGTCCAGAGGGTCTGAAATACTATTAAACTCAGCACAAATCTTTTCTTTGAGAGTAGGTGAAATATAGATGCTGCTATTTTCCATGTTACATTCCCAAAGACCGTCGGTAGTCCCATTAATAACTAACCTGTACATTTCATCTCTTTTTCTCAATTCTTCTTCAGAAAATTTTAATTTTTTCATACTGTGTTCAATTAGGAAATATAGCATGACTCCTGTTATGGCAACAAAAAGCCATCCTTTTACCATAGATATGTATGCCATTATTGAATAATTTAATTTAAGAGATTTCAGCAAAGAATCTGAAAATAAAACCCATAATGAACTTAAAGTAATGTAAAGCAATACGATTTTACTGGATGACTTAAATAAGTTTTTGAAAACATATTTTTTAGATGGCACCTTTTTCCTCCCATTTGTGTTAACATACACTAATCTTAATCAAATGATATATTAAATTTAATCTTATAGAAAATCAAATTATGTCATTCTATTATACCAAGTTAATTCAGATTATACCATATTATAGGATTAATATATTATTATTGTAAATAAATTTGATAAGCTTAAACACTCAAAATTCCTTTATAACACAAACAAAGTCTCATGCTTTTTGCACAAGACTCTGATATAGATACGGCGACTACCTATTTTACCAAGAGGCGATCCTCTAAGTATCGACAGCACTATGAATTTTTAGGATCCGATAAAATCCTATCAAAGAAATAAATATTTACTGACAATTTTTCTATTACTAGCAATAGCTACAAGTATTTGTGTAATAGTTAGCTATGAAGGAACCATTTCCATAAGTTATGCCAACAAAATTTGGAATCTCATCTTCTGCGAATCCCATACCAATTATAATATAAAAATACAAAGTTCCCCGATCAATACATAGCCGATTCAAGTCATATATAGATCTCCAAACTTCTTCATCAATTCCTCCGTACGCGTACGCTATAAAATAAGCACAAACAAAGCCTTATGCTATTTGCATAAGGCTCTGATATAAATCTGGCGACTACCTATTTTACCAAGACGCGACCGTCTAAGTATCGTCGGCACTAAGAAGCTTAACTGCCGTGTTCGGGATGGGAACGGGTGTGACCTTCTCGTAATAACCACCAGAAAATT